>JBFWQJ010000157.1:0-7073 GCA_050249515.1 Dehalococcoidia bacterium
CGGGACGGAGGACGGCGCGGCGCTGCTGCGCGCGTTCCTCGGCCGTGAGCCGAGCATGGAGCCCTTCCTGCGCGAGATCGGGCTGTAAGAGGCGACGGGCAGGCCGTTCACCCGCCTCGCCGCTACTTCCGCACGCCCACCTTCAGGTCCGCCAGCAGGTGCGTGGAGACGTGCGCGATTTCGCGGACGGCCGCCTCGAACGCCTCCGCGTTCGCCGGGGAGGGGCGCTGGAAGCCGCTGATCTTGCGAACGAACTGGAGCGCGGCCGCCTCGATCTCCTCGGAGGACGCGGGCGGGTCGTCGCTGTTCGCGGCCGGGCGCAGGCGCTTGATCGATCGGCACATCGGCGGCTCCTTCCAGGCGGGCGAGCCCGTCGAGTGTACGGCGCACCGTGCCCGTGAGGGTCGCCGCGGCTAGACTGGCATCGCACGGGAGATCGCACCGGAAAAGGACACGCCATGCGCCTCGGTATCTCGCTCACCAGCGCCTACGGACGGATCGACCCCCGCGAGGGCGCCCGCTGGATGATCGAGCGCGCGGCGGCCGCTCACGGCGCGGACCTCGACTCGCTGTTCATCGGCGACCACCATTCGACGGGGCCGGGGACGTACTACCAGAACACACCGATGATGGGGCGACTGCTCGCCGAGTGGGGCGACCGCCCGGCGGGGGTGCTGTTCCTGCTGCCGCTGTGGAACCCCGTGCTCGTCGCGGAGCAGGTGGGCACGCTCGCCTCGATCCACCAGGGGCGCTTCATCATGCAGTGCGCGATCGGGCTGGACGAGGCGTACCCCGCGATGGGCGTGAACGCGAAGTACCGGCCGTCCATGTTCGAGGAGTCGCTCGACATCGTGCGGCGGCTGCTGCTCGGCGAGACCGTCTCCAGCGAGGGGCGCTTCCGATTCAGCGACGCGCGCGTGGCGCCGGTGACGCCGGAGCCGCTGGAGGTCTGGGTGGGGGCCAGCGTCTCGAAGTCGATCGACCGCGCGGCGCGCGTCGGAGACGGGTGGCTGGGCGACCCGACGTACGGCAACGCCGCGATCGCCGCGCAGGCCGCCGAGTACCACGAGCGCGCGCAGGCGCACGGGCGCACGCCGTCCGCCGTCGCGGTGCGCCGCAACATCTACGTCGCCCGCACCGACGAGGAGGCCGCGCAGGTGATGGCGCCGATCCTCGAGAAGTCCACCGCGGACCGGACGACGATGATCTACGGCTCGGCCGAGAGCGTCGCAGAGCAGCTGCGTCCGCTCGCGGAGATGGGCTTCACGGACGTGATCATGCGCAGCCTCGTCCCCGACCAGCGCCTCACCGTCCAGAGCATCGAGCGCCTCGGCGAGGTGCGCGAGCGGATCCGGGACTTCTAGCGCCGTGTCCGCGGACGCTCCGGAGCCCACCCCGCACGCGCGCGACCTCGACGCGATCGAGGGCATGCGGGACGTCGTGCGCGTCTACGTGAACGACTCGCGCTGGTGGCAGAACGCCTCGTTCGCGCTGCCGCTGATCGTGTCCGTGGTCTCGCTGGCGGTCGGCCTCGTCTTCCAGCGCGCGGAGGGCATCGGCTTCGGGCTCTTCGCCAGCGCGGTCACCGTGATCATGATCCCCGTCGTGCTGCTGACGTGGCGCAGCACGGCCACCTCGATCGTGCTGACGCGAACGGGGGCCTCCGCGCTGCATGCCGGCAAGGTGCTGCACCACGTCGACTGGAGCGAGCTCCAGCGCATCGAGCGCGTCGAGTACCTCGGCAACACGCGCTACAAGCTGGTGCACCACGACACGGAGTTCCTGACCGTGGAGAGCGAGATCGCCGGGAGCGCCGACCTGGTGGAGACGGCGTTCGCGCTGTCCGGCGTCCCCCGCCAGTCCGAGGGCCCGGTGCAGGGCTAGCCGCGGTCGGCGCGGGACGTCGATGCCTCCGCGCCTGCCAGCCCGAAGGCCTCCGCCACCAGCCGGTAGGAGCGCAGCCGCGCCGCGAAGTCGTACGTGATCGTGAGCACGATCACCTCCTCCGCCGTCAGTTCCTCGGCGATCGCCTCCAGGCGTGCGCGCACCTGCTGCGGGTCGCCCACGGCGGACTGCGCGCGGTGGTAGCCGATGTATTCGAGCTCCGGCTGCGAGTACCCGAAGCCGAGGGCGGTCTCCACGCTGGGCACCTGCCCGTGCCGGAAGCGCCAGCAGTAGCGGCTCATCGACAGTTCGACTGCCTCGTCCTCCGTCGGCGCGCAGACCGTGGAGACGCCCACGGAGATGCGCGGCTCCGCGCAGAACCGCGAGGGCGTGAAGTGGTCGCGGTACACGCGCACCGCACGCTCTCCGGTCTCCGGCGCGATGAACTGCGCGAAGGAGAACGGCAGGCCCAGCCGCGCCGCCGTGTAGGCGCTGTCCGTGGACGAGCCGAGGCACCACACCTCCGGCATGCCGCTGCCCGCGGGGCTGGCGTGGAGGCCGAAGAACGGGTGGTCCTGCGGCAATGCATCCTCCAGGTACGCGACCAGGTCGGCGACCTGCTGCGGGTACGCCTCCAGCGGGAGCGCGCCCGGCCCGTGGGAGAGCGCGCGCGCCGTGTGCATGTCGCTCCCCGGCGCCCGGCCGATGCCCAGGTCCACGCGGCCGGGGAAGAGCGTCTCCAGCGTGCGGAACTGCTCCGCGACCTTCAGGCTCGCATAGTGGGTGAGCATGACGCCGCCCGAGCCGACGCGGATCCTCGAGGTCTGCGCGGCCACGTGCGCGATCACGATCTCGGGGGCGACGCTGGCGAGCCCGCTGTTGCCGTGGTGCTCGGCGAGCCAGAAGCGGTGGTACCCCAGCGCCTCCGCGGTGCGCGCCAGTTCCGCGCTCTCGGCGAGCGCCTGCGCGGCGGTGCCGCCCTCACGGATCGGGGACTGGTCCAGCACGCTGAGCCGCACGGGCGGATCCTCTCATCGCGCGTCGAGGCGTCTCGATGTGGCCTCGATGCGTCGGGGGACGCGGGCATCGTAGCCGCGCGGGGTCGTATGGTGGGAGCATCGAGGCGAAGGGGGGCACCCGTGAACATCGGCAAGATCGAGCGCACCGAGGATGACGACATCCGCGAGGCGCTGCACGAGTTCCCGTACGGCATCTACGTCATCGGCACCACGCGGGACGGCCGCCCGAACGCGATGATCGCGGACTGGGTGATGCAGGTCTCGTTCAGCCCGCGGCTGCTCGCGGTGGGGTTCGAGCGCGACTCGTCCTCGCTCGCCCGCGTCCGCGACCACGGGGCGTTCACGGTGAACCTGCTCAACCAGGAGGGGAACGGCATGGCGCTGGCGCGCGGCTTCGTGCAGCCGGCCAACGCGGCGAAGGTGAAGGGCCGCAGCGACGATGCGGCCGCGCAGCAGCACGACAAGCTCGCCGGCGTCGCGTACCAGCTCTCCGAGCGCGCCCCCGGCTGCCCGATCCTCGACGACGCGCTCGCCTACGCGGAGTGCGCGGCGGAGCAGTTCATCGAGGCGGGCGACCACGTGCTGGTGCTCGGGCGCGTGCTGTACGCGGAGGTGCTGAACAGCGGCGAGCCGCTCACCTCCACGTTCACCGGCTGGTCGTACAGCGGCTAGTCGGCGCTAGCCGCCGTTCCCGTTCGGGCGCTCTCCGGGCGCGTCGGTCAGCGGGTCGCCCGTCGCGATCTTCCGCACGGCATCCTCGAGGGTGTCGTTCGCGCGTCGCGTCGTCACCTCGTCCGGGGCGGTGAGCTGAAGGATCGCGAGGCCGGTGGCCAGCGCGAGCAGCGGCTCCGCCGCGGTCGCGGCGTCCACGTCCGCGCGGATCTCCTCGCGGCGGATGCCTTCCTCGATCAGCTCTTCCACGTGGCGTCGCTGCGCCGTCTGGCGGGCGCGCTCGTGGCGGCGGAGTTCCTCGTCGCGCGCGCTCTGCGCGGCGACCTCCACCCAGAACTGCCACCACGCACGCCGCTCCTGCGAGTCGAGGACGAACGAGGCGAGCAGCCGTCGCAGCCGCGCGAGCGGGGAGCCGCCGGGCACGGTGCCCTCGGGCGCCTCGCCGGCGGACGCGAGGGCCGCGAGGACGAGTCCGCGCTTGTTGCCGAAGTGGTAGTTGATCGTGCCGGTGCTCAGGCCGGTCGCGTGCGCCACCTGGCGCATCGTCATGCCGTCGATGCCGTGCTCGCCGATGAGCGCGGTGACGTGCTGGAGGACTTCGTTACGTCGAGGCTCACGGGTGCCGTCGGTGCCGGCACCGGGCTCGGAGGGGAGTGTCATTTGGTCGTGGTCTCCTCGTCGTGCCCTGTTCGGTGTCACGGGAGCGAGGAGACCGTCCGACCGCTACCAGAACCCGGTCTTGTAGAAGGCGCCGTTGTGCGCCCATCCCCGGGGGCCGGCCTTCTGCATCCGCACCAGGTGCTTCGGGCACACCCAGAGCGTCAGCCGTTCGCGATCATCAGGGTCCTCGCGCCAGCGGGACACTGCTACTTCCTGTTGCGGCCGCGCAGTGCAGAACTCGCAGCGCTGGGTCGCCATCACTTCAATCCTAACGGTGGTGCTCGCGACAGGCCGGGCGAAAAACGACCACACACCTGCGCGTGCGACACTTGTAACGAAACTGCAACTCCGTGCGAACCCGCTCGTCACGGGATCGCCGCTGAGCGTTAGACCTCCGCGTGCACCCGCGGCCGGCGCGACGCCTTGTCGCGCTCGTTGCTGTCCAGGATGAGCTTGCGGATGCGCACGTTCTTCGGCGTCACCTCCACGCACTCGTCCTCGCGGATGAACTCCAGCGACTCCTCCAGCGACATGCGCCGAGGCGGCGTGATGCGCACCGTGCTGTCCGCGGAGGCGGCGCGCATGTTCGTGAGCTTCTTCTCGCGCGTGATGTTGACCACCATGTCCTCCGCGCGCGAGTTCTCGCCCACGATCATCCCCTCGTACACGGGGTCGCCGGCGGAGACGAAGAGCGATGAGCGCTCCTGCAGCGCGGCGATCGCGTGCGAGGTGGACGGGCCGGGGCGGTCCGCCACCAGCGACCCGGACTCGCGCGTGCGGAGCTCGCCCGCCCACGGCTCGTAGCCCTCGAACACGTGGTGCATGAGCCCGGTGCCGCGCGTCTCCGTGAGGAACTCCGTGTGGAAGCCGATGAGCCCGCGCGCGGGCACGTCGTACTCCAGGCGGACGCGGCCACCCTGCATGTTCGTGCCCAGCAGCCGGCCGCGCCGCGGCGCGAGCAGGCGCGTGACCGCGCCCATGTGCTCCTCCGGCACGTCCACCACCAGGCGCTCCGTCGGCTCGTGCAGCTTGCCGTCGATCAGGCGCGTGACGACCTCCGGCTTGCCCACCGTCATCTCGAAGCCCTCGCGCCGCATCGTCTCGACGAGGACGGCGAGCTGGAGCTCGCCGCGCCCGTAGACGATGTAGGTGTCGGGGCGGTCGGCCGGCTCCACGCGGATGGAGACGTTGCCCAGGATCTCCTGGTCCAGCCGGCTCTTGAGCAGGCGTCCGGTGAGCTTGTCGCCGTCCTGTCCCGCCAGCGGCGAGGAGTTCACGCCGATCGTCATCGACATGCTCGGCTCGTCCACGGTGATCACCGGGAGCGGGCGCGGGTCGGCGGCGTCGGCGAGCGTCTCGCCGATCGTGATCTCGGGGATGCCGGCGATCGCGATGATCTCACCCGCACCGGCGGACTCCGCGCTCTTCCGCTCCAGCGCCTCCGTGACGAAGAGCTCCACGATCTTCGCGTTCTGGATCGAGCCGTCCACGCGGCACCACGCGACCGTCTGGCCCTTCTTCACCGATCCCTCGTGCACGCGGCACAGCGCGAGCCGTCCGAGGTACGGGGAGGCGTCGAGGTTCGTGACCAGCGCCTGGAAGGGGTGGTCCTCCTCGTACGTGGGGGCGGGGATGTGGGCCAGGATCGTCTCGAACAGCGGGTCCAGGTCCTCGCCGGGGACGTTCATGTCCAGCGTCGCGGTGCCGGCCTTCGCGTTCGTGTAGATGATCGGGAACTCGATCTGCGCGTCCGTCGCGTCCAGCTCCAGGAACAGCTCGTACGTCTCGTCCACGACCTCGGCGACACGTGCGTCCTGCCGGTCGATCTTGTTGACGACCAGGATCACCGGGAGGTGCAGCGAGAGCGCCTTGCGGAGGACGAAGCGCGTCTGGGGCAGGGGGCCCTCGGAGGCGTCCACAAGCAGGAGGACGCCGTCCACCATGGTCAGGCCGCGCTCCACCTCGCCGCCGAAGTCGGCGTGGCCGGGGGTGTCGACGATGTTGATCTTCACGTCGCCGCGTCGGACGGCGGCGTTCTTCGCGAGGATCGTGATGCCCTTCTCGCGCTCCAGGTCGTTGTTGTCCATGACGCGGTCGATCACCGCCTCGTGCGCCCCGAAGGTGCCGGACTGGCGCAGCATGGCGTCGACCAGGGTGGTCTTGCCGTGGTCGACGTGCGCGATGATCGCGATGTTGCGGAGGTCATTCCTGAGTGCGGTCACGCGGGCACGATCCTGACGTTGGGCGAGCAGCGGGCAAGGACTGGACGCGGCGGCTGGTTGGTGTACGGGCTGGGTGGTCAACGGCGAGAGGGCGGGGCTCCGCAGGAGCACGACCGCGCGATCACCCTGCATCCATGATCACAGGCCGCGGGCCCCTGCGCCAGCGCGGCGTCGATCCGGGCCCGGAAACACGACAGCCGCCCGGTGGCGGCTGTGTGGAGGTGCTGCGGTTGGTGGGTGGTTGGTCGGTGGCGAAGAGGCTACGCGGTCGCCGGCTTCTTCTTCGCCGCGGGGCGGGGGACCCAGCCTCGGGCGGCCGCGTTGGAGAATTCCTTCTCCGCGCCGCAGTGCTTGCAGGTGCCGACGCTGGTCGGTCCGCCGGGCGCCGGCAGCATCCAGTGGTGCGTCTCGCAGACAACTGCGCGGGTCTTCGTCGCCATGTCCCCCCCTGCTCCGTACCGGTTGCGCGGCGTACCGGGTTCCCCGCCCGGCGCCTGACGTCACAGTAACAGGTTTCAGGGGCAATGTGACGGGTACGTGAAGGTTAGACCTGCCGATTGCACAGGATTTTTTAGCCCGCGGCCACCACGATCAGCGTCCCCAGATCGGAAGAGCA
>JBFWQJ010000158.1:0-7059 GCA_050249515.1 Dehalococcoidia bacterium
GGCCCTCGGGCACGTCGTCACCGTGAACAAGAACGGGACGCCGCAGGTGACGCTGGTGTGGATGGACGTCCACAACGGCAAGCCCGCGTTCAACACGAACACCACGCGCCTGAAGGGCCGCAACCTGGCCCGCGACGCGCGCGTGGTGGTGTCGGTGCAGGACCCGGACAGCCCGGGCGAGTACGCGGTGATCACGGGCAACGCGATCGTGACGCCGGACCCGAAGCTGGAGCACATCAACAGCGTCGCCCGCAAGTTCACGGGCGGTGACTACGCCAACCTCCAGCCGGGCGAGGAGCGCATCGTCGTCGACATCGACGTGACGCGCGTCGGGGGCCGCGGCCCCTGGGTGTCGTAGGCGACCTCGAGTCGCACCGCTCCACTCCCGTGACCGACCGGGACCTGGAACGAGAAGGCGCCGACTGGATCGCTGAGATGATCAGCGATCAGGTCGGCGCCTTCGTGCCGTCCGAGTTCTGCGACCTCGTGCTGGAGACGGAGCGACGCGTCCGCGCGGAGACCGGAGACGAGGCGATGGACCACGCCGCGATGGCCGAGCGCCTGATGGCGATCTTCGAGGCGGACCCCGCCGTCCCCACGGAGGCCGGCGCGATCAACGCGCGCCTCATCTTCGAGGTGCTGCACTGGGAGGACGAGTTCCGCGCGATGGCCGGGACACCGCGCACGGTGCGTCCCTCGCCGCCCGGCGGGCCGAGGCGCTAGCCCCGCCGCACTACTTCGACTTCGCGCGCTGCTTCGCGCCGCCGGACTGCGCGGTGCCGGATGCCACCTCGTCGCGGATCGCCTTCAGGCGCGACACGTTCTCCGCGTCCGGGCCGTCGCCCTTCGGCTTCTCCTCGGTCGGGAAGCCCGGCACCTCCAGCAGGAACGCCTTACCGGCGAAGGCCGGGTGCGCCATGATCGCGCGGAACCCGTCCGCCCCCAGGTGCCCCTCGCCGATGTTCTCGTGACGGTCGCGCAGGCCGCCCAGCGGCGTCTTCGAATCGTTGGCGTGCACCACCGCGAGCTGCTCGATGCCGATCGCGTCGTCGAACGCGCGCATCGTCTCCGCGACGCCCTCGGGCGTGCGGAGCTCGTAACCGGCGGCCAGCGTGTGACAGGTGTCGAGGCAGACGCGCAGCCGCGGCGAGTCCACGGTGCGCAGCAGCGCGCCGAGCTCCCCGAACTCCTTGCCGATCGTGCCGCCCTGCCCCGCCATGGTCTCCAGCGCGAGGATGATGTCGTCCGGCGTGCGGTCCAGGATCTCCCGGAGCGCCTCCGTCACCTGCTCGAGGAACGGCGCGAGGCCCTGTCCGTGGTGCGAGCCGGTGTGCAGCACGACGCCCTGCGCACCGATCGCCGCGCCCACGGTGAGCGCGTTCACCACGGAGCCGATCGACTTCTCCAGCTGCTCGTCGGTCTCCGTCGCCAGGTTGGCGAGGTAGATGTTGTGCACCCAGACCTCGCCCATGCCGGCGGCGGCGTGCATCTCGCGGAACTTCGCCGTGGCCTCGTCGGTGTGCTTCGTCGCGCGCCACATCTGGGGCGACGAGACGAAGATCTGCACCGCCTCCGCGCCGATGTCCTGCGCGCGCGTGATCGCGCTGAAGATGCCGCCCGAGGACGAGACGTGCGCGCCGACCTGGATCTGTCCGCCCATGCCCACCTGCTCCGTCCCGCTCACCGGAGCCCCGGCACGCGCCACATCGCGCGCACCTGCTCCGCCGCCCGCTGGATGCCGCGCCGCAGCGCCATGCCGATCACTACCCGCTCCACCGCCCGCTGCATCCCTGCCTGCAGCGCGGCGGCGTCCACGTCCCCGGGCGCGAGCGCGACGGTGGCGCTCGCCGCGTGGAGGTCGACGCACGCGTCCTCGACGCCGGGCACGGAGCGCAGCGCCGCCCTCGTCCGGGCGGCACAGTCACCGCAGACCAGCCCGTGCACGGCGACGCGCACCTCGCCCGGTGCGGCGTCGACCACCTCCACCCGCGGCGCGACGAGCAGGCGCGTCAGGTGCGGGCGCAGCGCCGCGGAGAGCGCGGCGAGCGGGGCGGCCGAGGGCGAGGGGATGGAGAACATCGTTGAGAAATGGTAACAGCGGCTGCGCAGTTCGCCCCGCACACCCGATAACCCGATCAGGAACCCGCGCGCGCCCCGAGCGCGACCGGGAGGATCGAGGAGCCGCCGGTGGACCGCCGAGATGCCGCGCATGACGCCCGCCGTTCCGCCCGGGGACTCTCCGACCGGGGCGCCGCGCTGGTCTGCCTGGGCGACCCGCGCGTGGAGCTGGCGACCATGCTGATCCTGCAGGAGCTCGGACTGAGCGTGGACCTGGTCGCCGACCCGCAGGCCGCCATGCGCTGGGCGAAGCGGGCGCGCTACCAGCTCATCGTCGCAGGCGGGTCGCCGGTGCCGCTCCCCACCCTGGGCGCCTATCTGCGCCGAGCCGCCCCGGACACCCGGATCGTGCTGCTCGCCGACGACTGGAGCCCCGCCGACGACCTCGGATCGCTCGAGGTAGAGGTGCTCGGCCCGCCGGTGGATGTGAACACGCTGATGCGCGGACTCTGGCCCGCGGCCTGACCGGCCCGGACGCCGGCCCCGGACGGCCCCGACCTGCCCGTTTCCACCCTCGGCGCAAGGGGATCGTGATTGCCCCCCGTGCCGGGTGTTGATATGGTTCGGGCACAGGATCAGTTCGGGAAGGCACCGCGTTGGCCTACAAGATCATCGAGACCTGCATCGGCTGCACGGCCTGTGTGAAGAAGTGCCCCGTCGAGGCGATCTCCGGCCTCCGGAACGAACTGCACGTCATCGACGCCGAGTTGTGCATCGACTGCGGCGCGTGCGGCGCGGTCTGCCCGCCGGAAGCGATCCTGGACGACATGGGCGACCTCTGCCGCACCTTCCCCCGCCGCGAACTGCCGCTGGCGAAGGTGGTGGAGGAGAACTGCATCGGCTCCGGTTGCGAGCTCTGCATCAACATCTGCCCGTTCGAGGCGCTCTCGCTGCAGGACACCCCGAACCACCACGACTACTACGGCATGGCCACGGTGGACCCGCGCAAGTGCGTGGGCTGCCGCCTCTGCGAGGGCGCCTGCGGCTGGAGCGCGATCTACATCGACCCGCCGCGCGAGATGCTCAAGCGGAAGGTGTACCCGCTGGAGATCCTGACCCCGAAGAAGGGCAAGGGCCTGAAGAAGGCCGCCGCCGCCGCGGAGTAGCCCCACCGCTCGAAGACCGCGTGAAGCCCCGCTCCGGCGGGGCTTCTGCTTGTGATCCGTCGTCCGCCCGCGACCGGCTTGTCGTGGAGGAATCGCGGGCGCTAGGCTCGCACTCTCCCCCGACGGAGCCACCGCCATGACCGCCACCCCTGCCGGCGCAGCGCCGGACGAACCGCTCGTCCTCGACTTTGTGCGGCTGCGGCCGTCCGCGCGCATCCCGGAGCGGCAGACGCCCGGCGCGACCGGGTACGACCTGCACGCGTGCGTGGACTCCCCGATCGACATCGGCGAACTGCCGGTGCGCATCCCCTGCGGCATCGCCTTCGCCGCGCCCGAGGGTGCGGACGTGCAGGTGCGGCCCCGCTCCGGACTCGCCGCCCGCGGCGTGCTCGCCGTCCTCGGCACCATCGACGCGGACTACCGCGGTGAGCTGATGGTGACGCTGCACCGCCTCCCGAACGCCGCCCCGTTCACCGTGCGCGACGGCGACCGCATCGCCCAGCTCGTCGTCTCACGCGCCGTCCCCGTCACCTGGCGCGAGGTCGCGAGCCTGGACGAGACGGCGCGCGGCGCGGGCGGCCACGGCTCCACGGGGCAGTAGCCCACCGAGTCCGCACAAAACGAGAGCCGACCTTGCGGTCGGCTCTCTCATCTGCATCTGCCGTGCGGCGGGGGTATTAAGTTCGACAGATGCGGATGTCTGAATCGCTGCGCGCCGTCTGAGCGGTCAGGCGGTCGCGCGGGACGAGGCGCTACTCCTCGATGAACACGTAGTGGTACAGCAGGGCGGCGGAGACGGCGCCCACGATCGGACCGATCCAGTAGACCAGGTGGTCGGTCCAGACACCGGAGACCACGGCCGGGCCCAGGGCCCGCACGGGGTTCATCGCGGCGCCGGTCAGCGGACCACCGGCGAGGATGTCCATCGTGATCGTCAGCCCGATCGCCATCCCTCCCAGCTTCGGCGCCCGTCCGTCCACCGCCGTGCCGAAGATCACGGTCACGAGGAAGAACGTCAGGATCGCCTCGATGCCAACGCCGCGAGCGAAGCCGATGCCGGCCCCCAACACGGGGGTGCCGTAGTCGGCGGCGGTGCGCAGCCCCTCCGGGAAGAACACCATCAGCGCCAATCCGCCGAGGATTCCTCCCACACACTGCGCACCGATGTAGCCCACGGCTGTGAGCGTCTCGATGCGGCGGGTCACCCACATGGCAACCGTCACCGCCGGGTTGAAGTGCGCCCCGGAGATCGCACCCAGCGCGGAGGCCATCAGCGCGATCGCGAGGCCATGCGCCAGGGCGACGCCCACGAGCGTCACGTTCGCGTTGCCCGTCAGCAACATCACTGAGCCGGGACCGACGAAGATCAGCGTGAAGGCCCCCAGGGCCTCCGCGGTGAGCTTCCGGGAGTCGAACAGCGAACCCATACGGGGTCTCCCGTCCAACCTCCGCGCGGTGTTCCGCCGCAGTGGGAGGATTACAGCATGAATCGGTACACCAGTCAACACTGGTGATCAGTTTTCTTATCCACAGATACGAAATTGTTACATCGGCACGTCTGCGCCACCTCGATCCGCATCTTCGACCGCCCCGGTTTGACCCGCCGCAAGCCCACCGCCTACCGTCGAGGAAGCGCGAATCCCCCCGCCCGGAGGCCGTCATGGCACGCATTCGGTTCCTGCTCTTCATCGCCCTCGCCGCCGTCGCCGGGGCGGTCCTCGGCCGTGTGGCGGCGGAGGTCCGCCGCCAGCAGGAGGCCGGCGAGCCGGTGGACGTGTCGCTGGAGACGGTGAAGATCCGGGTGCAGGACGTGGTGCCGGGCCTGGTGGCCGCGGCCCGCGTCCGCGACACGCCCTGGTCCTGGCTGCACATCCCGTCCTGGCTGGCCGCGTTCGGCGTGAACCTTGGCGTCGGCGCCGTGGGCGGAGACCTGTCGCGCATCCGCGAGATGGCGGAGCGCGCCGCGTTCGGCTTCGCCGGCCTCGAGTTCCCGTCCGACGAGGACGACCGCGCGGACGCGGATGTCGAGGTCGCCTCGGTCTACTCCGTGGTCACCGACGACGGCCCGGCGCCGGGTGCGTCGGCCGCACCGGAGGCCCCGTCCGCCCCGCCCTCGACGAGCTCGTACGCACCGCCGGCGTCGAGCGGCGGCGGCTCGGTGACGTGGACCGCCCCCGCCCCCGAGCGGCGCGAGGACGCCCCGAGCGGCTTCACCGCGTTCAACGACTAGTCCGGTCCGCGAATCGTTCTCATGTCTTCCGCGCCCCTGCGCTCGATTCCGCGCGTGAACGCCGCCACGCGTCTGCGACGGTGGCGGCGATGCTATGATCGACACGTGTTAGGGGAGGTCTCCGCGTGATCGTCGCCATGGCGTTCGCGATTGCGTACGTGCTCGGCTCGATTCCCACCTCGTACATCGTGGTCTACCTGCTGACCGGTCGAGATGTCCGCTCGATCGGGAACGGGAACCCCGGGACGATGAACGTCTGGGACAACGTCGGCCTTGCCCCTGCACTCCTCGTCGCCATCGGTGACATCGGCAAGGGGATGGCGGCGGTTTCCACCGCGTACCTGCTGGGCCTGGGCGACACGCACGCGGTGCTCGCCGCGCTGATCGCGGTCGCGGGGCACGACTACTCGATCTTCCTGTGGTTCCACGGCGGCAACGGCACCGCTGCCGCCATCGGCGGCCTCTTCGCGCTGGTGCCGACGGCCACGATCCCCGCGGCCGGGCTCGCCGTCACCCTGTACCTGCTCACCAGCTCCAAGCGCTTCAGCGGCGCGGTCGCGCTGCTGACCGTCCCGGTGCTCGCCTACTTCGTCGACTACCCGGACATCAAGGTGCTCGGCGTCCTCCTGCTCCTCACCGTCACCGCTCTCAAGATCATCCGCTTCGAGGGCTTCACCCCGGAGCGCAGCCGACCACCTCGGTGACTCCGTTCGAGGAGACGCTGGAGCGCTTCCGCGAGGCCGTCGCCGGGCCACCCGACGAGGTGCCCCTGGCGCGCGCCGCCCTGCTCGTGGCGCAGGGTGAGCACCCCTACCTCGACATCGACGCGTTCGAGCGGCGCCTGCAGGACATGGCGGAGACACTCACGCAGCAGATTGGCCGCCAGCCGTTCCGGCCGCGCGCCCGCGCGATGATCCAGACCGTCAACCAGCTGCTGTTCCGCGAGCTCGGCTTCCGCGGCAACGTGGACCACTACGAGGATCCCCGGAACCTCTACCTGAGCGACGTGCTCTCGGAGCGCCTCGGCGTACCGGTGTCACTGGCGATCGTCTACGCGGAGGTGTGCCAGCGCGCCGGGCTGGACGTGCAGCCGGTCGGCCTGCCCGGCCACGTCATCTGCCGCTACACCCCGCACGACCCCACGGACGAGGCGGACGAGTTCCTGATCGACGTCTTCAACAGCGGCCGCATCCTCACCCGCCACAACTGCCAGGAATTGGTCCGCGGGGCCTTCGGCGCGCGCGTGCCGTTCAAGGAGCACTACCTCTCCAACCTGCTGCCTCGACAGGTGGTGCAGCGGCTGCTCCACAACCTGAAGGCCGGCGCCCTGCAGCAGGGCGACGAGGAGCGCGCCGCCCGTGCCATCGACTTCCTGCTGGCGCTGTACCCGTGGGACCTGGACGAGATCCGCGACCGCGGCATGCTCCGGGAGCGCCTGGGCGAGCTGCACGAGGCGCTGACCGACCTGGAGCAGTACGTGCGCTACCGCGCCGGCGCCCGGGACATCCAGACGATCTCCGAGACGGTCCGGTCGCTCCGCCGCCATGCGGTGGACGAGGGCGGAGAGTCCGGGCCGTAGGAGCGGGACCGTGACGATTCGCGGGT
>JBFWQJ010000159.1:0-7006 GCA_050249515.1 Dehalococcoidia bacterium
CCCGCCGGGGGGGGGGGGGGGGGGGGGGGGGGCGCCCGCCCGTCGAGTGCACCTCGACCGGTCGAGGTGCGGAGGCCCTCACCCCCCGCCCTCTCCCGCTTCGCAGGCGAGGGGGCCGGAGCGCGGAGCGCGGAGCGCGGGCCGGTCGCGCGCGGGGGCGCTCACCAGCCTCGCGCGGTACGATTCGGCTCGGCGGGCGCGTACCTCAACGGCTGGCTCCGGGCGGGGCTTCGCGGCGCGTCACCGATAGCGAGACTGCACGAGGATGGGGGCCGCCATGGGCGCGCTTGAGCAGGTCGATCCCGAAGTCGCGGCGGCGATCCGGCACGAGGAGGACCGCCAGTCGCGCGTCCTCGAGATGATCCCGTCGGAGAACTACGCGAGCGCCGCCGTGATCGAGGCGGTCGGCTCCGTCCTCACCAACAAGTACGCCGAGGGCTACCCGGGCGCGCGCTACTACCACGGCAACGAGTTCGTGGACGACGTGGAGGACCTGGCGCGCGACCGCGCGAAGGCGCTCTTCGGCATGGAGCACGCGAACGTCCAGCCGCACTCCGGCACGCAGGCGAACATGGCGGTCTACCTCGGGCTGCTCAAGCCGGGCGACACGATCATGGGCCTCAAGCTCGACATGGGCGGGCACCTGACGCACGGCTCGCCCGTCAACGCCAGCGGCATGCTCTACAACTTCGTCTCGTACACCGTCGACCGCGAGTCGCACCTGGTGGACTACGACGAGATGCTCGCGCTCGCGAAGGAGCACCGTCCGAAGCTGATCGTGGTCGGCGCCACGGCGTACCCGCGGCTGTGGGACTTCAAGCGGGCGCGCGAGATCGCAGACGAGGTCGGCGCGGTGCTGATGGCGGACATGGCGCACATCGCTGGGCTTGTGGCCGGCGGGGCGCACCCGTCCCCGGCGGGCCTCGCACAGATCATGACCACCTCCACGCACAAGACGCTGCGCGGGCCGCGCGGCGGCATGGTGCTGAGCGACGCGAACCTGCGGCGGCAGATCGACCGCGGCGTGTTCCCGGGCTCGCAGGGTGGCCCGATGATGCACGTGATCGCGGGCAAGGCGGTCATGCTGAAGGAAGCCGCGACGCCGGAGTTCGCGCAGCACACGCAGCAGGTGGTCGCGAACGCGAAGGCGCTGGCGGCGTCGCTGATGGACACCGGCATGACGCTGATCTCGGGCGGCACGGACAACCACCTGATCCTCGTGGACGTGCGGCCGATGGGCCTCAACGGCGTGCAGGCGGCGGACGCGCTGGAGGCAGCGGGGATCGTGGTCAACTCGAACCCCATCCCGTTCGACACGCTGCCCCCGCGCGAGGGCGGCGGGATCCGCTTCGGCACCCCCGCGATCACCTCGCGCGGGCTGGTGGAGGCCGACATGAAGGTCGTCGGGCAGGCGATGGCGAAGGTGCTCGCCGCGCCGACCGACCAGGCCGTGCTCGCCGCCGTGAAGCGCGAGGTCGAGGAGTTGACCGCGAAGCACCCGGCCCCCGGCATCCCGAAGCACTAGCCGGCGCCCCCCGGCCACGACCACACGAGGCGCCCCGCGGGGCGCCTCGTGCGTTTTGTCCGATTCGATGAGGTTCGGGCGAACCGCGGGCACGTGCGGCGGGGCGGCGCGAGTAGAATCGCGCGCACGTCGCCCCGCGATCGGGGCGGCCAACGGGATGGAGACCCGCGGATGAAGCGCAGCACCGACCGCATCCTGACCACGCACACCGGCAGCCTGCCGCGGCCGCCCGACCTGTTCCAGATGCTCGCGGCCCGCGCCAGCGGCGAGCCGTGGACCGCGGCGAACGAGGAGCGTCTCCAGCAGTCCGTGCGCTCGCTGGTGGCGCAGCAGCACGAGGCGGGCATCGACATCCCGAGCGACGGCGAGCAGAGCAAGCCGATGTTCTCGGACTACGTGGCGGACCGGCTGAACGGCATGGAGGGATCGCACAACAGCCCCGGCCGCTTCGTGAACCAGTCGCGGCACCCGGAGCCGTTCCCGGAGTACGCGGCGTGGTTCGCCTCCACCGTGCCGAACTGGAACCCGGGCGCGATGCCTCGACGCCCCATGTGCGTCGGCCCGCTGTCGTGGAAGGACCGGGCGTACGAGGCGGACATCGTGAACATGAAGGCGGCGATGGCCGCCGCCGGGGTGGAGGAGGGCTTCATGCCCTCGCCGTCGCCCGGGATCCTCGCGATGCGCATCCCGAACGAGCACTACGCCAGCGAGGAGGAGTACCTCTTCGCGCTGGCGGACGTCATGCACGACGAGTACCAGGCGATCGCGGACTCCGGGCTGGTGCTGCAGATCGACTCGCCGGACGTGGCCATGGCGTGGGACCGTCAGCACTGGGAGTCGCTGGAGGAGTTCCGCGCGGCGGTGGCCATGCGCATCCGGGCGCTGAACCACGGGCTGCGCGGCATCCCGGAGGAGTCCGTGCGCTTCCACGCCTGCTGGGGCAACAGCGAGACCCCGCACACGAACGACGTGCCGCTGCGGGACATCGTGGACCTCGTGCTGGGGGTGAACGCCGGGGCGTATTCGCTGGAGGCGGCGAACCCGCGTCACGGGCACGAGTGGCAGGTGTGGGAGACGGCGAAGCTCCCGGACGGGAAGACGCTCATCCCGGGCGTCATCGACTCCGTCACGATGATCGTGGAGCATCCGGACCTGGTCGCCCAGCGGCTGGTGCGGTTCGCGAACCTGGTGGGGAAGCAGAACGTCATCGGCGGCGTGGACTGCGGCTTCGGGACGAGCGCGAGCATGACGCCCCGCGTCCACCCCGAGATCGTGATGGCGAAGTTCGCCACGCTGGCGGAGGGCGCCCGGCGCGCCTCCGCGCAGCTCTGGCAGTAGCGGCGGTGCAGGTGGGCGGGGTGGCGGTCGTGCCGCCCCGTCCCGCCTTCGCCTCGGTCGGTGGGGGGCGTTTGCTCCTGCCGCGGCGCGGCGTCTACACTCGACGTCACTTAACCGCTTGATCGGGGCGGGCCCGGCTCCTCGCCGGGACTCACCGCCTCCTTCAGACCAGGGTCAGCGGAGGCCTTGTGAACGAATACGAACTGATGACGATTCTGCATCCGCGCCTGTCGGCGGATGAGACGGCTGCCGCGATCGCCTCGATCGAGGCGCAGATCGCCGCCCACGGCGGTGAGATGCTCTCGACGGACGTGTGGGGCCGCCGCCGGATGGCGTACCCGATCAACGGGAACATGGACGGCACGTACGTCCTGATGACGCTGAAGATGCCGCCCACGGGCGCCTCGCCGCTGGAGGCGTGGCTGCTCATCACGGACCCCGTGCTCCGGCACTTGCTGATCCGTGGCATCATCCCGTACCAGGGGCGCGACCGTGACGACGACCGCGATCGCGACCGCGATCGGGACGAGCGTGACGACCGTGATGACCGCGACGAGCGCGACGAGCGCGACAACGCTGCTCCGGTGGCCGTCCTCGACAGCGCGGACGCGCCCGAGGAAGTGGCTGAGGCCGCGGCGGCCGAAGAGTAGTCCGCTCCCCGGTACAGCCCTTCGGGGCGTGGGGGTCTCACATGCTGAACAAGTGCATGATCATCGGCAATCTGGGTGCAGACCCGGAGATGCGCTACACCGCGAACGGCAGCGCGGTGACGACGTTCCGCGTCGCCACCTCGCGCCGGTTCACCGGCCAGGACGGACAGTCGCGCGAGGAGACCGAGTGGTTCTCCGTGGTGACGTGGAACCGGCTGGCGGAGATCTGCGCGCAGTACCTGACCAAGGGGCGCACGGTGTACGTCGAGGGCCGCATGCAGACGCGCTCGTGGGACGACCAGTCGGGCCAGAAGCGGTACCGGACCGAACTGATCGCGGAGGAAGTGAAGTTCCTCGGCGGTCGTGACGGCGGCGGCGGTGGCGGCGGCGGATTCGCGCCGGGCATGGCCGTGGGCGCCGACAGCGAAGGCGACATTGACCCGGACGAGCTGCCCTTCTAGGCGCTCGCTCCGTTCAGGAGGATCTCGACATGACGATGGATGAGCGCGAGGACCGACCGCGTCGTGGTGGTGGCGGTGGCCGTGGCGGTGGGGGCGGCGGGTTCCGTCGGCCGCGCGGCTGCGAGTTCTGCAAGGCGAAGACGGACATCGCGGACTACAAGGACGCGGGCCTGCTGCGCCGCTACATCACCGACCGCGGCAAGATGGAGCCCCGCCGCAAGGTGGGCACGTGCGCGAAGCACCAGCGCGTGGTCGCGCAGGCGGTGAAGCGCGCGCGCATCATCGCGCTGCTGCCGTACACCGGTGAGCACGCCCGCCTGGCGGGCGGCTCGTCCGGCCGCCGCTAGCCCGCGCGACGAACTCCGGCCCCGCCCGTCCCACGCCGGGGCGGGCGGCTCCCCCCGGCCCGGATGCGCGTGCTGGCGTGCGTGATGGGCGTGTCGAGGCGCCGCTCCCGGCGGCGCTCCCACGGGGAAGGAACAGTCAGAGTGGCCGGAGCCCGGCAGTCCAAAGCCTCCCACCGACGCGAACGCGAGGCCCGCGAGTCGCGCCAGCAGGAGCGCGTCACCCTCATCTCCATCGGCGTGCTCGTCGCGGTCGCGATCATCGCTGCCGCCGGCGTGGTGTGGGGCATCGTCCTCCCGCCGCGCGCGACCGTCCTCACCGTGGGCAACGAGACGTTCACCGCGAGCGACGCGAAGTCGCGCGCCGTCTTCCTGATCGCCGGCAACGAGTTCCCGGAGGAGCCGCTGGACGCCGCCGTGGACATGCTCACGCGCGAGGCGATCCTGCTCCAGGTGGGCGCCCCGAAGGTCGGCGAGATCACCGGCGACGACGTCACGAAGGCGATCCGCGAGCGGATCGGCATCCCGGAGGACGCGAGCGCGCAGGACGTTGAGGACCGCATCAAGGCGTTCCTGGAGGTCTCGCGCATCGACCGTCCCACGTTCGAGCGCATCGTCCGGGCAGAGGTCGTGGCGGACCGGCTGGGCCAGACCTTCAACGAGGCGATCGGCACGGCGGGCCCGCAGTACCACCTGATGGGCGTGGCCGGGAGCGACCAGGCCAAGGTGAAGGAGCTGCGCGCGGCGGTGGCCGGCGGCGCGGACATCACCACGAAGGCGCTCGAGATGAAGCTGATCGACTCGAAGGACACGCCCGACCTCGGCTGGTCGCTGCCGCCGACCGGTGGCTACCTGAAGGACACCGTGAAGGTGGATGAGCTGCAGGCCGGCCAGCCGAGCGAGGTCCACGAGAACAGCTTCCGGTACGAGTTCTACTTCATGGCCGAGCGCGACGAGAAGCGCACCTACACGGACGAGCAGCTGGACGAGCTGCGCGACCGCAAGGTGGACGAGTGGGTGCAGCAGCAGCGCGATCAGGTGAAGGTGACGGAAGACGTCTCCAACAGCGAGCGCCGCTGGATCCTCAGCCGCGTGACCGAGGAGGCCGCCGCGATCGCGGAGGCGCGCGCGAAGCTGGGCGGCGTTACCTCCGCGCCGATCCGGGTGGGGCAGTAATGGCAGAGCCGATCGGTGTCTCACTGCTGGGCGCGGGCAACATCGGCGCGGGCGTGATCGCGGCGCTGGCCGCGGGCGCCGCGCGGTACGAGGCGCGCGTGGGGCGGCCGCTGGAGCTGCGGCGCGTGCTGGTGCGCGACGCCGCCCGGATGCGTCGCGGCGTCCGCCCGGAGCAGGTGACCACCAAGATCGACGACGTGCTGGCGGACGACGCGACGAAGATCGTCGTGGAGCTGCTGGGGGGCGAGGAGCCCGCGCGCACCTACATCGAGCAGTCGCTGCGCGCCGGGCGTCACGTCGTCACCGCGAATAAGGAAGTCATGGCGAAGTTCGGCGCGACGCTGCTGCAGGTCGCGCACGACCACGGCGTGCGGCTGCTGTACGAGGCCTCCGTCGGCGGCGGCATCCCGGTGATCGCGCCGCTCTCTCGCGACCTCCTCGCCAACGAGGTGACGGCCGTCACCGCGATCATCAACGGCACGACCAACTACATGCTCACCGCCATGGCGCAGAACGGCGCCGACTACGAGGACGTGCTGGCGGAGGCGCAGGAACTGGGCTACGCCGAGCCCGACCCCACCGCCGACGTGGAGGGCATCGACGCCTCGTACAAGCTCGCGGTGCTGTGCGGGCTGGCGTTCAACGTGGACGTGGCGCCTGCGGACGTGGCGCGCGAGGGCATCACCGGCATCACGGCGCAGGACATCGCCTACGCGGACGAACTCGGATACGTGATCAAGCTCCTCGCGACGGCCAGCCTCGTGGACGGCGAGGTGGAGGCGACGGTGCGTCCGACGCTCGTCGCGCTCTCGGAGCCGCTGGCGAAGGTGGACGGGGTGCTCAACGCCGTGCAGGTGGAGGGCGACCTGGTCGGGCGCGTGCTCTTCGAGGGCCCCGGCGCGGGCCCCGGCCCCACGGCCTCCTCCGTGCTGGCGGATGTGCTGGACGCGGCGCAGGACGTGGCGACGGAGCGCCGGCCGCTGGCGTACATCCCGCGCCGTACCGTGCGCGTGCGCCCGCCCGAGGAGCACGAGGCGAAGTACTACCTGCGGATGACGGTGCAGGACCGCCCGGGCGTGCTCGCGCGGATCGCGACCGTCCTGGGCAACACGGACATCAGCATCGCCTCCTTCATCCAGTACGAGGTGGAGGACGCGCCCGAGGGCACGGCCGACCTCGTCTTCACGACGCACCGCGCGAGCGAGGGTGCGCTGACCGAGGCGATCCGCGAGATCGAGCGGATGGACGTCGTGCTGGAGATCGGCAACGTGTTGCCGATGGCCGGGTAGGAGCGCAGGGGATGATGCCGGCGGGCACCAGCGGGAGCGACGCCGCGGAGCGCGTGCCCGGCGACCTGCGCGGCACCTGGGTGGGCGACGAGCTGACGCGCGCCGTCCGCCACATCGAAACGCTGACCCACGCGATCGACACGCTGCAGCACGGGATGCGCCTCCAGCAGGAGGAGATCGCGCGCCTGTCCGACCACGTGCAGACCGTGGATGGCCGCTCCCA
>JBFWQJ010000160.1:0-7004 GCA_050249515.1 Dehalococcoidia bacterium
ACGGTGGTGCCGTCGCGACGCGCGGTCAGCAGCTGCACCATCCGCTCGTAGTAGGCGGCCGGGACGGCGAGCCCGTGCAGCCACAGCCCGACGGCGACGCCGCCGAGCGCGTTCCAGTCGTACGCCCCGTTCGCACCGGCATTGGCCGGGATGCCGATGACGAGGCCGAGGTTGTCGCGCTGCAGCCGCTCCCGGAGCGTCTTCGCGAACGCGCTGAAGGCATCCTTCTGCGCGCCCGGCAGGTTGCGGTAGTCCAGGAAGACGCCGGCGGCGCCCTGCGCCTTCGCCGCGGCGGCGATCGCCTCGGCGTGCGCGCTCTGCAGCGCGCCCGAGGAGAGCGCGCGCACGAGCCCCTGCGTGTCGCTGCCGTCGCTGATGCCCAGGTAGACCTTCGCCCGGCCCGCCGCCGCCGCGACCGGCCGCAGGGCCCCCTCCTTCGCCTGGAGCGCGCCGTCCGCGCCGACGGAGGCGCCCATGACCGCGACGATCGAGGTCGAGTCGATCGCGCGCGTGTCGAGGGTGTCGCCGGCCTGCACGATGAGACCGAGCGTCTTCGCCTGACCCGTGCGCCGCAGCACCGCCAGCGCACCGGGCGGCGTCTGCACGTCGCCGGACACGGAAGCGCCGTTCGGCGCGAGCGCGACGTTCGCGACACGCGTCCAGCGCGACCCGTCGTACGAGTACAGGCCGACGTTGGAGGCGTCCGTCGTTGTCTCGGTCAGCGTGACCTCGATCGACCACGGCCCCTTCGCGCCCTCCGGCACGTTCACGTCGTAGAGCTTGCTGAGCGCGGTCAGCCCGTTCGGCAGGGCCGGCATCTGGTTGCGCGCGCTCGCGGTGATCCCATCGGCGCCGGTCGCCGGCGTGGAGCCGCCGATGACGCGGAACGGCGACCACGGCACGACGAGCGCAACGACGACGATGCCGAGGACGGCGAGCAGCGCGACGATGCGCACGAGCCCGCGGTCGCTGGGGTAGCCGCCGCCGTCGCGACCGCCTCGACCCCCGCGGCCGCCACGGCCGCGGTCGTCGTAGTCGTCGTCTCCGTCGTCCCAGTCCCACTCCTCCCGGCCGATGTCGGCGGGGTCCTGGCGGTCATCGAAGACGGGCGCCTCGTAGCGCGGCTCCGGGTCGTCGTCGCGGTCGTCGCGCCAGCGGCGCGGGCGGAGGCGCGCGTCCTCCTCCTCGTCCGCGAAGTCGTCCGGCGGGAACAGCGGCGGGTCGGGCCGGTAGGGGTTCGGCGGGCGGCGGTCGTCCATGGCGATGATCTCCCTGTCAGCGCGCGGCGGTCGGTCGAGGTGACACGTTCACGGTGCGCTGACGCCCGTCCCGGAAGACGGTCAACTGCACGTCACGCCCGGCGGGGGAGACACCGAGCAGGTTCACAAACGGGGCCAGCGACTCGATCAGTTGGCCGTTCACGGCGGTGACCACGTCGCCGACGCGGACGCCGGCCGCCTCGGCCGGGCTGCCGCGGTCTACGGCCACGATAGCCACGCCATCCGCGTAGGGCGAGTTCGCGGGCAACTTCGATCGGTCGACGGGGACGTGCTGCGTGCCGAGCCGCTCGATGCCGAGGCGCGGGCGCGGGCTCAGACCGGTGGCGACGACGGCGTCCAGCACGGGCCGCAGCGAGTTGATCGAGTGGGCGAGGCCGACGCCCTCCACCGCCTCGCCGTTCGGGTTCGACCGCACGACCGTGGTGACCAGCCCGACCACCTCGCCACGCGCGTTCAGGAGCGCGCCGCCGGAGTCGCCGTGGTTCACCGCGGCATCCGTCTGCACCATGTCCTGCAGCACGACGCCGGGCCGCGGGAAGTCCAGGTGCACCGCGGAGGCCACGCCGGCCTTCACCTGGTTCTCGAAGGTGACCAGTCCGCTGGAGATGACCGTGACGGGGTCGCCGGGCCGGAGCGCGTCCGAGTCGCCCAGCGTGACGGTGCGGAGCCCCGTGGGCTCTACCCGCAGCACGGCCATGTCGTTGAACGGCGAGTCGTCCGCCACGTAGGTCGCCGGGCGGCGCTCGCCCGTGCTCAGGACGACCTCCAGCCGCGCGGCGCCGGCGATGACGTGGTAGTTCGTGAGGATGAGGCCCGCGTCGTGGAACACGATGCCGGAGCCGATGTTCTCGGTCTCCACCCGGCGCCCCTCTGCGTCCGTCCGCGGCGGCAGGTCAGCGAGGATCGTGACGATGCCGGGCATGACGCGCTCGGCGACGGCGGCGCGGTCCGAGGACGGGACGGCCGTCGCCTCGGCTGCGCGCGTCGCGACGGGTGCGGGGACGAGGCGGACGGCGACCACCGCTCCGATGACGCCGCCGAGGACGGCGACGACCAGCACGGCGGCGGCAAGGGCGGCCAGGCGCTGCGGTGAAGCGGGAATGGCGACACCCTCCCACCAGGGTCGACGACCCCGGAGCCCCGCCGCAGCCAGTCTATCATCGGGCCCGGCCGCCGGGGTTCGTATCGGAACTGATATCGAACGCTCGTGCTATTCGCTTGTGAGGCGCCCCGCGATCCGGCTATAATGCCTGAACAGATACGTTCTGGAAGAGCGGACCCGCCTCCCGGCCGGTCCGCTTCGTTACGTCGGACGCAGCGAGGGCGAGCGGCGCGCGTGTGCCGCGCCCTCTGCGGATGAGGAAACCCTGAGATGGCAGAAGAGCCTGTCCTCCTGACTCGCGCCGGCCTGGAGCGCCTCGAGGCGGAGTTGCACGAGCTCAAGACGGTTCGCCGCGCCGAGGTGGCCGCCGCGATCCGCGAGGCGCAGGAGCTGGGCCCGGACCAGCTGGACGCCCAGTACGAGGACGCCAAGAACCAGCAGGCCTTCCTGGAGGGCCGCATCGGCGAGATCGAGCGCCAGCTGGAGAACGTCTCCATCATCGACGAGACGGCGGCGGCAAAGTCGAAGCAGGTGCAGGTCGGCTCCACCGTCACGGTGAAGAACGCCGCGGGCAAGAGCCTGAAGTACCAGGTGGTCGGCCCGGCGGAGGCGGACCCCACGCAGGGCCGCATCAGCCACAAGTCGCCCGTCGGCCGCGCGCTCCTCGGCAAGAAGAAGGGTGACAAGGTCACCATCAAGGCCCCCGCCGGCGACGTGGAACTGACCGTCAGCGCCATCGCCTAGCGCGCGGCCTCGCCGCCCCGGACGTCGAGGCGGCTTCGGAAGCAGCCGAGCGCGTACCCGCGCGCTGTGCGTTACTGAGAGCCATGCCGTCCGAACAGGAACTGATCGCCCAGCGCCTCGACAAGCGCGAACGCCTCCTCGCGAAGGGGGGCGCCTACCCGGCGCGCGTCGTCCGCACCCACACCACCGCCGACGCCGTCGCGATGTACGAGGCGTTCGAGACGGAGCGCGGCGGCCCGGAGGGCGCTGCGGAGGCGATCGCCGCGCTGTCCACCTCCTCCGACCCGTTCCACCGGCTCGGTGTGACGGTGGTCGGGCGCGTCACCGCGCAGCGCGTCATGGGCAAGGCGGCGTTCCTCGACGTCCGCGACATCACCGGCCGCATCCAGCTGCACTTCCGCCGCGACGCGCTCCCCGACTTCAATGACCTGGAGCTCGTCGACCTCGGCGACTTCCTGGAGGTGTCCGGTACGCTCTTCCGCACCCGCACAGGCGAGGTGACCGTCTCCGTCATCGCATGGCGGGTGATCACGAAGGCGCTGCGGCCCATGCCGGACGCGTACCACGGGCTGCAGGACGTGGAGACGCGCTACCGACAGCGCTACCTCGACCTCATCGCCAACGAGCGCTCACGCGAGATCGCGATGCAGCGCGCGCAGGTGGTCTCCGCGGTGCGCCGCTTCTTCCTCGACCGCGGCTTCATCGAGGTGGAGACGCCGGTCCTGCAGGAGGAGGCGGGCGGCGCGGCGGCGCGGCCGTTCATCACGCACCACAACGAGCTGGACCGCGACCTCTTCATGCGCATCTCGCTGGAGCTGCACCTGAAGCGCCTGCTGGTGGGCGGCTTCGAGAAGGTCTTCGAGATCGGCCGCGTCTTCCGCAACGAAGGCGTCTCCTTCCGCCACAACCCGGAGTTCACGCTCCTCGAGTCGTACGAGGCGTACGCCGACTACAACGACGTCGCCCGCATGGTGGAAGAACTGCTCTCCTCCGTCGCGACCGAGGTGCGCGGCGTGCCGGAGGTGACCCACGGCGAGCACGTGGTCAGCCTGCGCGCCCCCTTTGCGCGCACGACCTACCGCCAGGCGCTCATTGACCACGGCGGGATCGACTACACGGACTACCCGACGACCGAGGCGCTCGCCGCGCTGGCGAACGAGCGGCACGTCGCGTTCGCGCCCGGCGCGTCGTGGGCGACGATCCTCGACGCGCTGGTCTCCGAGTACGTGGAGCCGAAGCTGATCCAGCCGACGTTCCTGCTGGACTACCCGACCGCGCTCTCCCCGCTGGCGAAGAAGAAGGCCGACGACCCCGACACGGTGGAGCGCTTCGAGCTGTTCGTCCTCGGCTTCGAGATCGCCAACGCCTACTCGGAGTTGAACGACCCCGTGGACCAGCGCGAGCGCATGGAGGAGCAGGCGAAGAAGCACGCCGCCGGCGACGAGGAGGCCGAGACGATCGACCTCGACTTCCTCACGGCGCTGGAGCACGGCATGCCGCCGGCGGGCGGCCTCGGCATCGGCATCGACCGCGTCGTCTCGCTGATGACCGGCGAGCACTCGCTGCGCGAGGTCATCCTCTTCCCCGCCCTCCGCGAGCGCGCCGGCGACCGCCCCGCCGAGGAGCACCCCGCCGACGAGCGGTCCGCCGAACAGGAAGCACCGGGGTCGTGACCTCGCTCGTGCGCATCCGCGAGGACGTGCACCTGCATGCCCCCGCGCACGCCGTGCACCAGCGCCTCCTCGACCTCGCGACGTACGACGAGTGGCTCGCGCCGCAGTTCCGCGACTTCCGCGCGGACGACGAGGGCTGGTCCGCGACGCTGGTGCTGCCCGGCCGCGCGGAGCCGGCGCGCCTGCGCCGCGGCGGCATCGAGGACGGGGCCGTGACGTTCGTGCGCGACGGCGACAGCGCCGTGGACACCCTGACGTGGGCGATGCACGCCGAAACACCGCGCGAGGTGCACCTGACCGTGGAACTGGCCTACCTCCCGGCCGGCGGCCTCGGCGGCAACATCATGGAGATGACCGTCCACCGCCCGCACCGCGTGCAGGTGCTGCGCGACTGGCTCTGGCGCCTCAAGCAGGTCCTCGAGGGCCGCTCCATCGACGGCGTCCGCTAGACGCGGGACTCGCGGCTCGCTCCGCTCGCGCGAGGGGGAAGCAGACGGACGCCTCCGGCCCCCGCTCCTCCGGGAGCGGGATGGGGTGAGGGCCTCCCGTCCGACGTGCGCCAGTTCGGCGACGTGCCGCCGCCCCCCGCCCCCCGCCCCTCGACGCCTCGCGCGTCGCCGAGGGGCGCTGCTACGCTCCGCCGATGAGCCTGCCCCGCCACTACACCGTGACCGGCTTCGTCTCCGCGCGCGGGCGCACCGCGCTGCACTGGCACCCGCGCCTCGCCGCGTGGCTGCCGCCGGGCGGCCACATCGAACCGGACGAGGACCCCGTGCAGGCGGTGCTCCGCGAGGTGCTCGAGGAGACCGGGCTGGCGGTGGAGATCGTGGAGGCGCCGCGCTTCGCGTACGCGCACCCACCGCAGCTCGCCGTCCCCGCGGCGATGGCCGTCTACGACATCCCGCGCGACGGCTCCCTCCCCGGCCCCCACCAGCACATCGACCTCATCTACTTCACCCGGCCCCTCGAGGGTGGGGACGCTGACCCTGCGCTGCCGCAGGACGGCGACCGCTGGGCGTGGGTGGACGAGGCGACGCTGCGGCAGCGCCCCGCGGTCTTCGAGGTGGCCGGGCACCGTGCCGAGATCGCGGAGGACGTGCGCGAACTGGCGCTCGCCGCCATCGCCGCGGTGCGCGACACTTCATCCCACCCCGAAACGTAGCGAGGGAGACGCCGGGTGCTTTCGATCCAGACGATCCGCGAACGCACCGACGAGGTCCGCGCCTCGCTCGCCAACCGCCGCACGGACGCGCCGCTGGAGGCGATCCTCGCCGCCGACGAGCAGCGCCGCTCCGTCCTGGCGGACGTGGAGCGCATGCGCCACGAACGCAACGACGCCGGCAAGCGCATCGGCGCGGCGAAGGACGCCGCGGAGCGCGAGGCGCTCATCCACGAACAGCGCCTGGTCGCCGGCAACCTCGACCGGTACGAGGAGATCCTGCGCAACGCGGAGCGCGAACTGGAGACGCTGCTCCTCAACATGCCCAACATCCCCCACCCGGACGTCCCCGTGGGCGGCGAGGAGGACTCCGTCGTCGTCCTCGAGGGTGACGGGGCGACGGGCTTCGAGCGGCGGCTGGACACGCCCGTGCCGATCAAGGACTGGCCCACCCCCGCGATCAACGAGGCGATGCATCCGCACTGGCACCTCGGCCCGGAGCTCGGGATCATCGACTTCGAGCGCGGCACGAAGATTTCCGGCGCGCCCTTCTACATCCTCAAGGGCGACGGCGCCCGCCTGCAGCGCGCGCTCATCTCGTGGATGCTCGATGTGCACCTCGGCCAGGGCTACAGCGAGATCTACCCGCCCGCGCTCGTGCGCGAGGAGACGCTGGTCGGCACCGGCCAGCTCCCTAAGTTCGCGAACACGATGTTCCACGCGGACGACACCGACCTCTGGCTCATTCCCACCGCCGAGGTCCCCGTGACCAACATGTACCGCGAGGAGATCCTCGACGACGCGATGCTGCCGCTGAAGCACGCGGCCTACACGCCCTGCTTCCGCCACGAGCAGTTCAGCGCCGGCCGCGACGTGCGAGGCATCAAGCGCGGCTTCCAGTTCGACAAGGTGGAGATGGTGCAGTTCGTCCGCGAGGAGGACTCGTGGGCGGCGCTGGAGCAGATCGTCGCGGACGCGCTGGACATCATCCGCCCGCTCGGTCTGAAGTACCGCGTGCTGCGCCTGGCCACCGCCGACCTGACGTT
>JBFWQJ010000161.1:0-7001 GCA_050249515.1 Dehalococcoidia bacterium
GGGCGGCCCCACCCCCTGCCCCCGCCCCGGCGCGGGGAGGGGGATGAGATGCGAGGGCTCCCCCCTCGCGCTCCCCCGGGACGTCAGCGCTTCGCGCGACGGCGCGACTGGTCAGAGCGGACCGCCCCTCCCCATCCCTCTCCGGGACCGGGAGAGGGGGCAGCGGTCAGAACCTTCCTCGGTGTGGGACGGGCACAGGCGTGAGGGGCTCTGCCCTCCGCGCTGTGCCGCCTCCGTGCTACTTCCCGCCGATGCCCTCCCAGCGGTAGCCGCCCTCGACGCGGCGGACGTAGCCGAGCGTCAGGATCGGGAAGTGCCCACCGGTGACCATCGACCCACGGTCGGCGGCGAGGGCACTGAGCTTGCCTCGCGAGCGCGTGGACTCCGCCGGGTCCAGGTCGACGCCGGGGATCCAGTCGTGGTGCTCGAAGTGGACGGGGTGGTGCGCCGCGTCGCCGACGATCAGCACCTCCTGCCCGGCGGAGGACACCATGAACGAGGTGTGCCCCGGGGTGTGCCCCGGCGTAGCGATCGCGCTGATGCCCGGGAGCACCTCCACGTCGCCGTCGAAGGTCTTGATGTGGCCCACCGCCTGGATCGGCAGGACGTTCTTCGCGGCGACCTCGGTCCGGTCCTCGCCCTTCGGTGCACCGTTCAGCCAGTAGTCCAGCTCCCGCTCGGCGATGTGGAACGTGGCCTCCGGGAAGGTCAGGCGGTCCGGCCCGCCCGCCGCGTCCGGTGTGACGTTCCAGCCGATGTGGTCACCGTGCAGGTGGGTGTGGATCACGTCCGTGATCTCCTCGGGCTTCACGCCCGCCTCCGCGAGACGCGCGGGGAGCTCGCCGCCGCCGAGGATGTTCATCGCCTTCGCCGGGGTGCCGTAGCCGGAGTCGATCAGGACGGTGCGGCCGCCGGAGCGGATCAGGAACGTGCCGAAGTTGAACGGGACGCCCTCGTCCGGGCCGGCGATGCCGAGCGCGGCGGTCCAGAGCGCCGGGTCCACGCCCGCGAAGAAGCCGCCGAGGGCGCGCTCCGGCGCGCCGTCCGAGAGCGCGATGATCTCCTGGTTGCCAACGGTGAACTTGTCGAAGAGCCGGGACATGGGGGCCTCCTGGGCGGCTGCGTGCGGGCTGGGCGGCGCGGGGACGGCGGCTAGCATACTCGTGCTTGCCGGGCCGTTTCGGGCAATCCTATGATTCACGCCACTCCGGAGGCGCCGCCCGGCGCCGGGGAGCCCTCGCACGGCGCAGCAAGGAATGTCCCAATGGCGACCCCGACCGCGTTCTTTGAAGGCCAGTTCGTCCCGCTGGAGCAGGCGAACATCAACGTCATGACCCACGCCTTCAACTACGGCACGGCGGTATTCGAGGGCATCCGCGGCAACTGGAACGAGGAGCAGGGCGAGCTGTACCTGTTCAAGGTGCGCGAGCACATCCAGCGCATCCGCCAGAGCGCGAAGATCATGCGCATGGAGATCCACTACACCGACGACGAGCTGTGCAACCTGGTGCAGCAGGTCGCGGAGAAGAGCGGCTACCGGGAGGACGTCTACATCCGCCCGCTGGTCTACAAGTCCACGAAGGCCGTGGGCGTGCGCATGCACAACCTGGACGACGAGTTCCTGCTCTTCGTCACGCCCTTCGGCGCGTACCTGGACCCGGACGCGGGCGCGCGCTGCATGACCTCCAGCTGGCGGCGCGTGGACGACACCTCGATCCCCGCGCGCGCGAAGGTCACCGGCATCTACGTGAACAACGCGATGGCGAAGACCGAGGCGAACCTGAACGGCTTCGACGAGGCGATCATGCTCAACCAGGACGGGCACGTCTCGGAGGGCTCCGGCGAGAACATCATCATGCTGCGCCACGGCAAGCTGGTGACGCCGGCGCCGAGCGACAACATCCTGGAGGGCATCACGCTGGACACGGCCCTGGGCCTGGCGAAGACGCACCTCGGGCTGGACGTGGAGCGCCGCTCGATCGACCGCACGGAGCTCTACATCGCGGACGAGCTGTTCATGACCGGCACGGCGGCGCACGTCACGCCGATCACGGAGGTGGACCGCGTGCCGGTGGGCGACGGCAAGCCGGGCCGCGTGTCGAAGCAGATCCAGGACCTGTACTTCCAGATGATCACCGGCCGCATGCCGCAGTACGTCGACTGGCTGACGCCGGTGTTCAAGGACGCCGCGGTCGGCGCGAAGGCCTAGCGCCCCGACGCGAGACGTCGAGGAGCACGGGAAGGGGCCGGGAGGCCCCTTCTTCGTGTCCGGTGACGCTGGGAGATCGCGAGGGGCGGCCATCCCCCCCTGCCCCCCTTCCCTGCGCGGGAAGGGGGGATGAGAAGCGAGGGCTCCGCCCTCGCGCTCCCCCGGGACCGAGCGTGCTGCGCACCTCGGCGGGCTGCGGACCCCGCGGGCGCGAGGGCTCCTGCCCCTCGCCCACGCAGGTGGGGGGAGCACGGCCGCGCTCCCCGCGTCACCCCCACGCCCCCTCCCCCGTCGAGGGGGAGGGGGTGGGACGCAAAGGCCGGCGTGCGGGCCTCGTACGGCGGGGCTTCGCTACACTGGGCGGAGTCCACTCCCCACCCGGATGCGTCGACCGCACGGAGGCCGCGCCTCGTGTTCTATCAGCCACCGCGCGCGCTCGGGCTCATGGTGGGTGCGGCGCTCATCGCCTGGTCGATCGGGATCGCCGCGCTGCTCGCGCTGGGCACGCTCGAGCAGCCGTTCGGGCTGCTCACGCTCGGGACGTCGATGGTGATCGCGGCGTGCCTGGCGGTGGCGGCGGTGTTCGCGTACTGGACGTACTCGTTGGCCACGCTGTCCTACGCGCTGGACCGGAACGGGCTCGTGATCCGCTGGGGCATCACGCGGCAGGTGATCCCGCTGAGCGCCATCGAGCGGCTGGTGCCGGGCACGGCGGTGGGGGTGCCGAGCGTGCAGGGCGTCTCGTGGATGGGCTACCACATCGGCCGCGCGGACATCGCGCGGATCGGGAACGTGCTGTTCTACTCCACGCACCAGACGCCGGAGCAGGTGCTCTACGTGATGACCACGGAGCGCAACTACGCGATCTCCGTGCCGGACCCCGCCGCCTTCGCGCGCCAGATCCAGGTGCGGCAGGACCTGGGCCCCACCGCCGAGGTGAGCCACCACGTGGAGCGCACACTCTCCGCCGTGCAGGGGTTCTGGGGCGACCGGGGCGGCTGGCTCCTCGCCGGCCTCGCGATCGCGATGTGCGCGGCGGCGTGGCTGGTGCTGGCGGCGCAGTACGGCGATCTGCCTGAGACGGTGCGCGTGTTCTTCCCGCCCGCCGACCGCAACCCGCTGTCCGAGACGAACAGCCGCGACATCCTGCTGCACATCCCCCGCGCCGCGACGGTGGTGCTCACGCTCGACCTGGTCGCCGGGGTGTTGATGTACGCGTGGGACCGCACGGTGGCGCGCCTGGTGCTGGGCGCCGGGATCGCCGTGCAGGTCGGGTTCCTCGTCGCACTGCAGCTCTCGGTAGGGCGCGCATGACCGCCTTCGACGCGATCGTCGTCGGCGCGGGGCCGGGCGGCAGCACCGCCGCGCGGGGCATCGCGGAGCGCGGGGGGAGCGTGCTGCTGCTGGACCGCGCGAAGTTCCCGCGCGACAAGCCCTGCGGCGGCGGCGTCACGGTGCGCTGCGCGGAGCTGCTCCCGTTCTCGATCGACCCGATCGTGGAGGACGTGGTGTCGAAGGCCCGCCTGCGGGTGCGCGACGGCCGCGACATCGAGCGCGACGCGGGCGGGGTGCTGACGTACATGACGCAGCGGCGGCGGCTGGACGCGTTCCTCGTCGACCGCGCGCAGGAGGCGGGTGCCGACTTCCGCGACGGGCAGCAGGTGACGGACGTGCGGCGCGTCCCCGACGGCACGTACGTGGTGGCGACGAAGGCGGAGCAGCACACCGCGCGCGTGGTGATCGGGGCGGACGGGGCGAACGGGATCGTCGGCAACCGGCTCGGGTACGCCTCGATCCCGGACGGCGCGGCGGCGCTGGAGGGGAACATCGTGTTCCCGGACGGCGTCCCGGCGGCGTTCCGGGGCAAGGTGGTGCTGAACTTCGGCTATGTGCCCGGCGGCTACGGGTGGGTGTTCCCGAAGGGCGACCACGTCAACGTGGGCGTGGGCGGCTGGAAGCACGCCGCCGGGCCGCGCCTCCGCGCCGCGCTCTACCACCTCTGCCGCCTGTACGGCCTGGACCCCGCGCGCCTCGAGTCGCTGCGAGGGCACACGCTGCCCATGGCTGCGCCCGGCATGACGATCGCGGCGATGGGCTCGGCGGTGATCGGCGACGCCGCCGGGCTCGTCGATCCACTGTCCGGCGAGGGCATCTACGCCGCGCTCGCCTCCGGCACGGCGGTGGCGCCGGCGGTGGCCGACTACCTCGCCGGCACCACCCGCGACCTGACCGGCTACCAGGCGGCGATGGAGCGCGAGGTGCTGCCGGAGAACCACACCTCCTCGGAGCTGCTGGAGATCTTCCAGGCGGCGCCGGAGCCGTTCATCTGGCTGATGCAGCACTCCGGCGCGTTCTGGAAGGGCGCGTGTGACCTGGTCCGCGGCGAGGCGACGTACGAAGGGTTGAGTTATGTCGTCGGCCCCGTCTCCCACGCCCTCCTCGGCCCCACGGCCGCGGTGGCGCGGCGCGTGAACCTGAAGCGCCACCCCCGGCGATGAGCGCGTTCGGCCCCGAGGGTTGCGGGGCTGTTGACAGTCATAACGGGGACGCCTCAGACTGTACGAATCATGGCGCACCTGACCATCCTCACCGGCGCCCCCACCTCGACCGCGGGTCTCCGCGGCCTCCTGGTACTCGTACTTACCTAGGCGACGCACGGCGCCCTTGCGCTGCCTGCGTCGCCTCCGCCCGCGTGTCGGGCGGTTTTCGTGTCCGGAGTGTTCACCGGGCCCCAACCTCGGGTGCCCCCAACGAAGGTAAGAAGCAGACATGACCATGATGAGCGGCGCGGACATCGTCCTCGAGAGCCTGAAGCACCTCGGTGTGGACGTGGTGTTCGGCTACCCCGGCGGCGTGGTGCTGCCCCTGTACGACCGGTTCCCGGCGCACCCGGAGGTCCGGCACATCCTGGTCCGGCACGAGCAGGGCGCGGGCCACGCGGCGGACGGGTACGCGCGCGCGTCCGGGAAGCTGGGCGTGGCGCTGGCGACCTCCGGGCCGGGCGCGACGAACCTGGTCACGGCGATCACCACGGCGCACATGGACTCCGTCCCCACGCTGTTCATCACCGGCAACGTGGGCCGGGAGCTGCTCGGCCGCGACGGCTTCCAGGAGGCGGACATCACCGGCATCACCATGCCGACGGTGAAGCACAACTACCTGGTCATGCGCGCCGAGGACCTCGCCTACACGTTCGCGGAGGCGGCGTACATCGCCACCACGGGGCGCAAGGGGTCGGTGCACATCGACATCCCGAAGGATGTGTTCCTGGAGCAGGCGGAGTTCGTCTGGCCGGAGAAGATCGAGATCCGCGGCTACCGCCCGCAGACCGTGGGCGAGAGCGCGCTGGTCGAGGAGGCCGTGGCGATCATCAACGCCGCGGAGCGCCCGATCATCTTCGCGGGCCACGGCATCATCCTGGGCGACGCGGCGGAGGAGCTGCGGCAGTTCGCGGAGAAGACGGGCACCCCCGTGCTGAACACGCTGCTGGGCCTGGGCAGCATCCCCCCCGACCACGCGCTGGCGTACGGGATGATGGGCATGCACGGCTCGTACTGGGCGAACCACGCCGCCAGCAACGCCGATGTGATCATCGCGCTGGGCATGCGCATGGATGACCGGGCGCTGGGCCGCTTCGCGGACATGAACCCGACGGCGAAGGTCGTCCATGTGGACATCGACCCCGCGGAGCACGGGAAGAACATCCCGACGCACGTGCCGATCGTCGGCGACGTGAAGACGGTGCTCGGCCAGCTGACCGAGTCGGTCGAGGTGAGCAGCCACGCGGAGTGGGTGCGCTGGATCGACGACCTGCGCAACGAGCACCGGCTGTCCATGAGCGTCCCCCCCGGCGAGGAGATGACGCAGCAGCACGTGATCTCGAAGATCGCGCAGTTCATCGGCCCGGAGGCCGTGCTGACCACGGGCGTGGGCCAGCACCAGATGTGGGCGGCGCAGTTCGGCAACATCGCGCGGCCGCACCAACTGATCACCTCGGGCGGCCTGGGGACGATGGGGTTCGAGGTGCCGGCGGCCATGGGCGCGGCGGTGGCCTGCCCGGACCGCGCCGTGTGGACGATCTGCGGCGACGGCGGCTTCCAGATGACCTTCCAGGAAATCGCCACCATGGTGGACGAGCAGTTGCCCGTGAAGATGGCGATCATGAACAACGGCTTCCTGGGCATGGTGCGCCAGTGGCAGGAGCTGTTCTACGGGAACAACTACGTCTCCGTGCACATGTCCCAGCCGGACTTCCTGAAGCTGGCGGAGGCCTACGGCATCCACGGCATCCGCGTCACCGACCGCTCGCAGGTGGACGCCGCGCTCCGCGAGGCGCAGGCGTACCCGGGCCCGGTGATCCTCGACTTCCGCGTGGAGGCTGAGGGCAACGTGTTCCCGATGGTCCCGGCGGGCGCCTCGCTCTCGGAGACGATCGAGTCGCCGCAGCGGGTCGGGTAGTCGGATAACTCGTGCGGGCGAAGGCCGGGAATACCCGGCCCGCCCTCCGGGAGGTCGCGGGACGTCCCGGCCACTGGACAGACACCGGCGCACCGTCCGTGAGGACGAGTCGCGCGGAGGAATGACATGAAGCACACCGTTGCCGCGCTGGTGGAAGACCGCCCCGGCGTCCTGAACCGGGTCGCGTCGCTGTTCCGGCGTCGCGGGTTCAACATCGACAGCCTCGCCGTCGGGACGACGGAGGAGCCGGGTATCTCGCGCATGACGATCGTCGTGGACGGGGCCGAGGGCATCGCGACGCAGGTGGAGCGTCAGCTGGACAAGCTGATCGACG
>JBFWQJ010000162.1:0-6973 GCA_050249515.1 Dehalococcoidia bacterium
CGTCACGGGACGGCGCCGGCCTCAGTCCTTGCCGTTCCCGTGGCCACCGCCGCCGCCACCTCCCCCACCCCCGGAGTTGCCGGGGTCGGCAGGTGCGTTCCCGCCACCCCCGGAGTTGCCGGGATCGGCAGGTGCGCCGCCACCACCACCGCCGCCGGAGTTGCCGGGATCGGCAGGTGCGCCGCCACCACCACCGCCGCCGGAGCTGCCGGGATCGGCGGGTGCGCTGCCACCGCCACCCCCGCCGGAGTTGCCGGGATCGGCAGGTGCGCCGCCGCCACCGCCACCGCCCCCGCCGGAGTTGCCGGGATCGCTCGGCGTGTTCCCGCCACCCCCGGAGTTGCCAGGATCGGCAGGTGCGCCGCCACCGCCGCCGCCCGAGCTGCCTGGATCGGCGGGTGCGCCGCCACCACCACCGCCGCCGGAGTTGCCGGGATCGGCAGGTGCGCCGCTGCCACCGCCGCCGGAGTTGCCGGGGTCGCTCGGTGCGTTCCCGCCACCCCCGGAGTTGCCGGGATCGGCGGGCGCGTTCCCGCCGGGGCCGTCGCCACCCGGGTTGCCCGAGTCGGGCCGGTTGTCGTTCTCCGCGCGGTTGCTGCCCGGACTCGAGTCCGAGGATCCCGAGGTGTCTCTGCCGGACTGAGCGCCCGACCGCGCCTCGGACGTGTCCCTCCCGGAAATCGCGCGATCCGGCGCGTTGCCGCTGTTGCCGCTGCTGCCGGAGCCGGTCGCGCTGCCTCGTCCGTTGTCGCCGGCCGCGGGTGGGGCGATGTTCTCCGCGCTCTGGGGCGCCTGCGAGAGGTCGGACGGGGTGGTGTCGCCCTGGTGGTCCGGCTCGTCCGAGGGGCCGCCCGTCGACTCGACGGCGTCCGGTGCCGCGGGAGCAGGCGCCGCGCTCGGCGGAGATGCTGCGGGCGGTGCGATCGCCGGCAGCGGGACGCTGGGCGCTACGTGAGCTGGTGCGGCGAGGGGCACATCGGTCCCCATGACCTGGCTGGAGGTAGCCGCCGCCAGGGCCCGGTTGTCGGCGAGAGCCTGCTCGATCACGCGGGGGTCGAGGCGCTGCATCATCGGGGCGGCGAGGACCTCGCCGTACCCCGCGTCGAGGCGCGACACGAGACTGACGCCCACCGAGGCTCCTGACGGTGCGGCGAGGGCGAGGTTGGTGCCGGTCAGGGCGGCCGCGACCGCCGACCCGGCGATGACGACGACGGGGACACCGCGTGCGAGGTGCCGTGGATCCATCATGAAGCTCCCATCAAGCGATTGAGGCGGTCCATCGCCACGAGGGGATTGAGACTGAGTGTGAAGCCTTCCAGCGTCTGATCGTTCTTCCTCCGGTGTTCCCACTGGAGGGCGATCTGATGCAGCGTCCTCACCACGTCGGGGTCGAGCAGTCCGCGCTCGGCCTCCTCGTCCAGCATCCGAAGCACCTGCGCCAGCGGCAGCGCGGCGCGGTAGGGGCGGTCAGTGATCAGGGCGTCATAGACATCCGCGACGGAGATGATCCGCGGGTACAGGGACACCGCGTCCCCGGAGAGGCCATTGGGGTAGCCGCTCCCATCCAGGCGTTCATGGTGGCCGCCCACGCCTGACTGGACTTCCGTCGGCAGGTCAACGCTCTCCAGGATGCGCAACCCGATGCGAGGATGCGCCTGGATCGTCTCGCGCTCCTCGTCGCTCAGGCCGCCCGGCTTCAGCAGGACGGCGTCCCGGATGCCGATCTTGCCGATGTCGTGCAGCATCCCGCCGACCTGCAGGTGCTGCATTTCGATCGAGGACAGTGACATCGCGCGTCCGAGGTCCGCGGCGAGGTGTCCCACACGCACGGAGTGGCCCCGCGTGTACGCATCGCGCGCGTCGATCGCGGAGACCAGCGCGGAGAGGGTGTTGAAGTGTGAGCGCTCCAGCCGCCCGGCCATGCTGTCGAACGCCGTCGCGAGGTCGCCGATCTCGTCGCTCGTCGACACGCCGGAACGGATCGTGAAGTCGCCGCCCGAGACCGCGTCCGCTGCACGCACCAGTCGCGCGAGCGGCCGTGTCAGCGACCGCGCCAGCAGCCACCCGATCACCAGGACCCCGAGCGTCGCCAGCGTGAAGAACACCGCGAGCTGGTCGCGAGCCATGTTGGCGGTGGTCGCGATGAACGAGCGTGGCAGCGCGACGGAGTACCAGCCCCAGGTGATCCCCCGGACGCGCAGCTCATTGAAGATCGCATCGAAGTCGCGGTCGGAGACCACGAGCGACTGGCGTTCGCCGGCCGTCGGCGCCTCGGTGACCTCAAGGGGTGATCGGTCGCCCGCGAAGCTGGTCGCCAGCATGACCGTCGCGCCGTCCGCAAGGTTGGAGCCGTAGACCGTGACATCGGCCAGTGCCTCGGTCTTCGCCCGACGGACGAAGCGGTCCATGCTCGACCCGACCAGCACCGCGCCCACGATCTCCCCGGAGGGCAGGCGGACCGGACCGACCGAGTACAGCACCGCGCCGGTGGAGGTCCGGAGCAGCCCCGCGAACTTGTCGCCCGTCGGGTCCGTGCCGCCGTTCAGCACGCGCTGCACGATGTCCCACTGGGCAGGCGGGTCGTCCTCGATGGGCACGTAGGTCTGGTCGTCCAGCCGGACGCCGAAGAGGCGGTTCCCGGCGCGGTCCAGCACCTCGACCCGCTCCGCGCTCTGGTTCACGGCGATCGAGAGCGCCACCGAGCTGACCTCGCTCGTGCGGCGCTCCGCCACCGCCTCGGGCAGCCCCTCCGTGAAGGAGATGCTGCGCAGCGTGAGCAGGTGGTCGCGCTCCTGTCGGACGAGCGTGTCCGCAGCGACGCGGCTCGCCTCGACGAGCTGGTTGGTGAACCGCTCGGACAGCGTTCCCACCACCATTCGCGTCACGAAGAAGGCACCGAACATCGCAAGCGCCAGCGCGAGAATCGCGTATGGCACCACGATCTTCCACCTGAGCCGTAAACCACCGTGCCCCGGCCACATGGTCAGAGTCCCCCCAGGGGAAGTGTCGGTACGTGCGTACGGCTCCGGCAGCCTCCGCAGGTACGCTTTCTGCCCGTTGGCTGACAGGCAGGAACACGTGATCCGCGCGCATGGAGCAGCAGGCGCATGGAGCAGCAGGCGCATGGAGCAGCAGGCATGGCCCGCTGTCCTCGCGGCTCCACGCCCACAAGGACCGGTCCCGCGACATGCTGGACCGTCACGCAACCAGGTCGAGTCGTGGGGTCGAGCGACCTCTGCCGTGGCAGGCCCGAGTCCACAGGCCCGGGTGAAAGCTAGCAGGCCACCAGAATCGAGAAGGGAATGCTGTTCTTGCTCACCACTGCACGAACATTGGCATGACGACGTGCACGAAGCGGTCGTTGCCGACGGGGCGGAGGACGCCGGGGCTCGAGGGGGAGCTGGTCTCGATGGCGACGCGGTCGGCGTCCATGACGGCAAGGACGTCTGTCAGGTAGCGGCCGTTGAACGCGATCTTCGCTTCCGCGCCCTGCACGACGGCGTCGATGTTGCCCTCGTTGTCGCCGACTTCCTCGGCGCGGGCGGTGATGGTGAGGCGGCCCGGGCTGCTGCCCTCGCCGGGGGTCGCGATGACGCGGACGATGCCGGAGCCGTCACGCGCGAAGATCGAGGCGATGCGCGTCTCGCGCATGAACTCGCCCACGGCGACCTCGGTGCGGGTGGCGGAGTTCGCGGGGATCAGCTGGTCGTAGTTCGGGAACGTGCCCTGGATCAGGTTCGCGATGAGCTTCGCGTGGCCGACGTCGAACTGGACCTGCGTCCCGGCCTGGTTGAAGGTGATCGTCACGTCGTTCTCGCCGGCCTCGCCCAGCAGGCGGCCCAGCTCGTTCAGCGCACGCGCCGGGACGATCGCCTGGCGCTCCACCGAGGGCTCGATGTCCATGGTGTGCACGGAGAGGCGGAAGCCGTCCGCGGCGGCGAGGCGGAGCTTGCCGCCGCCGAAGCCGAAGTGGACGCCGGTGAGCACGGGGCGCGAGTCATCCGTGGCGGCGGAGAAGACGGTCTGCGTGATGCCGGCGCGCAGGCGCGCGGCGGGGATGGTGATCGCGTCGCCGCCGGAGACCACCGGGATCGGTGGGAAGTCGTCCGGGTCCATGCCGCCGACGGAGGCGGTGTTGCGCGCGCAGGCGAGGCTGACCTGCCGCGAGCGCTCGGCCAGCGTCATGCTGATCTCGTCGCGCGGCAGCGTGCTGACGAAGTCCGCGAGCAGGCGTGACGGCATGGTGATCGCGCCGGCCTCGCCAATGGTCGCCTTGATGCGGTAGGTGATCGCGATCGTCTCCGCGTCCGTCGCGGACAGCACGATGCTGTCGTCGGCGGCCTCCAGGAGGACGTGCTGGGTGATCGGGAGCGTGGAGCGCGCCGGGATGGCGCGCGACACCGCCGCGAGGCCGCGGTTGAGGTCTTCCTGCTGGCAGGCCAGACGCATGATCATCCGATCACACAATTACGCCGATCTTGTCGGGAGTATACGTGTGCGAGCGGCCCGCGGCAATGCGGGCGCGGCGCGGCGTCGAGGCGGCTCCACCGTGGTTGTGAGCGCCGCGCGCTTCCGCGCCCCCATCCCCCTGCCCCCTTCCCCACGGGAAGGGGGATGAATGGCGAGGGCTGCGCCCTCGCGCTCCCGGGGGCCGACCGAGGACGCTGTGCGCCTCGGCGGACGTAGGGGAGTCGGGAGGCGGTCGCCGCCGCCGGTCGCGGCGCTGCAGCCCCGCTCCTGCGAAGCGGGAGCCGGATGGGGTGGCGGGCGGTCGACCCCGCTCCCCTCGCCGCTACCCCTTCGCGATTGCGAAGGCCTCCGAGGCGGCCTGGACGGTGCGGTCGACGATCTGCTCGTCGTGGGCCAGGGAGAGGAACCACGCCTCGAACTGGCTCGGCGGGAGGTGGACGCCGCGGTCGAGCATCGCCGCGTGGAAGCGCGAGAAGGCGGCGCGGTCGGCCTTGTCGGCCTCGGTCCAGTTGGCCGGGGCGCGGTCGAGGAAGAACGGGGTGAGCGTGGAGCCGGTGCGCGCCACCGTCAGCGTCAGGCCCGCCGACTTCGCGGCGTCCTCCAGCCCGCGCTGCAGGCGCGCGCCGAGGGCCTCCAGGCGCTCGTAGGCGCCCTCCGTCTGGCGGATCGTGGCGAGCGTGGCCTGACCGGCGGCCATGGCCAGCGGGTTCCCGGAGAGCGTGCCGGCCTGGTAGACCGGGCCGACGGGCGCCATCTGCGACATCAGCGCGCGGCTGCCGCCGTACGCGCCCACCGGAAGGCCGCCGCCGATGATCTTGCCGAGCGCGGTCAGGTCCGGCGTCACGCCCAACAGCGCCTGCGCGCCGCCGTACGAGGCGCGGAAGCCCGTGATCACCTCGTCGAAGATCAGCAGCGCGCCCGCCTCGTCGCAGATCGCGCGGAGGCCGGCGAGGAAGCCCGGCGCGGGGGCGACGACGCCCATGTTGCCCGCGATCGGCTCCACGATGATCGCGGCGATCGCGCCGGGATGCGCGGCGAACTGCGCGCGCACGGCGTCGAGGTCGTTGTAGGGGGCGACCAGCGTCTGCGCGGCGTAGGCCGCGGGGACGCCCGGCGAGTCCGGCAGCGCGAGCGTCGCGACGCCGGAGCCGGCGGACACCAGCAGGCCGTCCGAGTGGCCGTGGTAGCAGCCCTCGAACTTCAGGAGCAGGTCGCGGCCGGTCGCGGCGCGCGCGAGGCGGATCGCGCTCATCGCGGCCTCCGTGCCGCTGGAGACGAAGCGCACCATCTCGATGCTCGGGACCGCCTCGATCACGCGCTCGGCGAGCTCCGCCTCGGCGACGGTCGGCGCGCCGAACGAGGTGCCGAGGGGCGCGGCGGCGCGGACCGCCTCGACCACCGCGGGGTGCGCGTGGCCGAGGAGGAGCGGGCCGTAGGAGCAGACGTAGTCGACGTACTCGTTGCCGTCGACGTCGCGGATCGTCGCGCCGCTACCGGAGACCACCACCACGGGCTCGCCGCCCACGGCCTTGTACGCGCGCACCGGCGAGTCCACGCCGCCGGGCAGCACCTGCCGCGCGCGGTCCATGGTCGCCTTCGAGCCGGCGCGATTGGCAGTCGTGGTCATGAGCGTCCTCCACACAAGATCGGTACGAGTTCGGACAACTGGTCGATGACGAGATCGGGCTGCTTCAGGCGTTCCGGGAGCGGCCGCTCGTCGCGGCGCACCCACGCGCACCTCATGCCCACGTTCTGCGCGCCGCCGATGTCGGAGTTGGCGGAGTCGCCGACGTAGAGCACCTCGTGCGGTTCGCACGCGGCCCGCAGGCAGAGCCCCTCGAAGATCGCGCGATGCGGCTTGTACGCGCGCAGCGACTCCGAGGTCTGGATGATCGAGAAGCGCAGGCGGGCACGCGACAACGCCGCCTGCAGGAAATCCTCGTCCGCGTTGGAGAGCAGACCCAGGAGGTAGCCGTGCCGGGCGAGCGCCTCGATCGTGTCGTGCGCGTCCGGGTACGGGTCGACGAGCGAGAGCTCGTGGCGCAGGTAGTCGGCGGCGGCCGCGCCGTCGCCGGTCAGTCCGAAGTGCTCGAAGGCCACGCCGAACTGGCGGCGCCAGATCTCGTGCGTGGAGTACCACGGCGGCAGCGGGCCGTTCAGCTCGTGGTCGCTGCCGGCGCCGCCGGCGTTGCGCGCGCGGTCCGCGGCCCAGACGGCGGCCTGCCCGTAGGAGCCCACCCACTTCTCGAAGAACGCATCGATGTCCGTCTCGATCCCCTGCTCGGCGAGGATCACGGAGACCGCCCGGTGGAAGTCCGGGTTCGCGAAGTTGAACAGCGTCCCGTACGCATCGAACGCGATCGCCTTGATCGCGGATGCGTCGAAGGACGCGTTCGCGGTGCCGCCGGCCGGCGCCGGTGCGGAGGCGTCCGTCACGCGCGGTCCTCGCGCAGCCAGCGGGCCGCGTCCTTCGCGTGGTAGGTGATGATGATCGAGGCGCCCG
>JBFWQJ010000163.1:0-6968 GCA_050249515.1 Dehalococcoidia bacterium
TGCGAGCGGCCCCGCTCCAGGTGCGCCGTGGGCTCGCCGTCCGAGATCATGAGGATCTGCCGCGACCCCACGCGGTGCTTCGCCAGCAGCCGCTCCGCCAGCAGCAGCGCGTGGTGCATGTTGGTGCCCAGCACGCTCTCATCCCAGCGGACGTACGGCAGCTCCTGCGGCTTCAGCTCCCGCGCGTACGCGGAGAAGCCGATGATGTAGAGGCTGTCCTTCGGGTACTGCGCCTTGATCAGGTTCTGCAGCGCGAGTGCCACCTTCTTCGCCGCCTGGAACGAGCCGCGCAGCGCCATGGACCACGACAGGTCGACCATGAGCACCGTGGTCGTCGTGGTCATCAGCTCGCTGCGGTAGATCTCGAAGTCGTCGGGCGCCAGGTGCACCGGCGCCCCAGAGCCCTCGCGCTCCACCGCGTTCATGATCGTCTTGCGCATGTCCAGGTGGAACGGGTCGCCGAACTCGTACGGCTTCGACTCGTCCAGCCGCTCGCCGTGGCGGCCGCTCTCCGGGAGCGGGTGGTTGCCGATCCCCTGCTTCTTCAGCTGGCGGTAGATCTCCGTCAGCGCGTTCTGGCCGATCATCCGCGTCCCGCGCGGCGTGAGCTGCCACTCGTCGCCCTCGCGGCGGATGTAGCCCGCCTGCTCGAGGACCTCGAGCAGCTGCTTCAGCTCATCGAACGACTCGACGGCGTCGTCGCCCAGCAGCTCGCGGAGCGCGTCCGTGTCCACCTGGTCCAGTTCGCCGGTGTACTGCGCGCGCTCCAGCCCGCGCTCCAGCGCGTCAATGTCCTGCATCTCGCTCATCAGGTTCATCGCGGCCTGCAGGTCCACCTCCTCGTCCCCGCGGAACGGGTAGGAGTTCGACTGGTCGCGCGAGGGGTTGAGGAAGTCGAGGTTCTGCGCGAGCTCGGACATCTCCGACTCGAGCTCCGGGTCGCCGAGCTTGTCCGCCATGAGCGACTGGAGCTGCTGGCGCTGGTCGCCGGGCAGGGAGTCCATCAGGGACTGCATGGCGGACATCTGCGCCTGCATCTGCTGGATCAACTCGTCCAGCGACTGCGGCGGGTTGTCGCCGAACATGTCGCCGAACTGGTCCATGAAGGAGTCGAAGTCCGGCTGCTCGCCGCGCATCTTCTGCGCCAGCATGTCGTTCAGCGCCTTGACCATGTCCTTCATGCGCTGCTTGTCGCCGTCGGACATCTCCTCGACCATCTTCTGGACGTCCTTGAAGAAGGAGTTGGTCATCGCCTCCTTCAACTGGTTGACCAGCTCCTGGAAGCGCGACTGCGCGTCCGGGTTGAGGAATTCGTAGTTCTGCAGGTCCTTCATCTGCCCGGCGGTGTCCTGCGGCAACTGGTCCAGGAACTGCTGCTTGCGCTCCGCGATGCGGCGCAGCATCTCCTCGAACTGCTCCTGCTCGGACGGGCCGCCCTGCTGGCCCTGCTGACCCGAGGCGCCCGGCTCGCCGTCCTCGCCCGGCTGGCCCTGCTGCCCACCGGCCTGCTGGCCGCGCTGGCCCTGCATGCCCTGCTGGCCGCGCTGCCCGCGAGGCGAGCGCATGCCCTGCTGGCCCTGTTGGCCCTGCTGGCCGTCCTCACCCTGCTGCCCGTCGGAGCCTTCGCCACCCTCCGCGGTATCGCCGTCGGCGCTGTCGCCGGGCTGCTGCTGCGCGCCGCTGGCGTCCGGCTGGCCGTCCTGCCCCTCACGGCCCTCGGCGTCGCGCTGCTGCTGCGCGAGGCGCTCGTCCAGCGTCTGCCGCTCCAGGTCAAGGATCTCCTGCAGCTGGCGCTTCAGGTCCTCCATCACGCCGCCCAGGTCGAACTGGTCCAGCCGCTGGCGGCGCTGCTGGCGGAGCTGCTGCAGCAGGTCGCGCAGGCCCTGGTTGCGGTCGCCCTGCTGGCCGCGCATCCCGCGCTGCATCAGATTCCGCAGCGCGTGCTGCAGGTCGCCGAAGTTCATCAGGTCGTCGGCGAGCGCGTCCAGGACCTCGTTCGGGTCCAGGCTCGGGATCGACTGGGTGCCGTCCCACTCGCTGTAGCGGTAGATCATGGCCACGAGAGCCTCGATTCGGGGCGTCAGCCCCCGCGTGTCGAGGGTGGGCCTGCGCCGGGGCTACCCCCGGTACAGCGCCCGTCCGGACACGCGGTCCTTGTTCAGTCGCTTGTTGAGGTGCAGGCCCTCCAGCACGAACTCGATCGCGCTCGCCTGCACCTGGGGCCGCTCGTCGCGGGTCACCTCGCCGACCACCTCGGCCAGGCCGTCGATGTCGTTGAGGAGGCGCTGGTACTCGGTGGCCGGCTTCGCCTCGCCGGTCTCCACGTTGCGGCCGCTGCGGAAGGCGTCCACCACGACGTCCATGTCATGGTCGCCGATCAGTCGGTTGAACGTGGCCACCACCGCGCCCTGGACGAGGCGGTCGAGGATCTGCTCGTCCTTGCCCTCCTCCACGGTCTCCAGCTCCACCTTGCCCTGGAGCGAAGGGATGATGAACGCGAGGTCGGAGACGCGCGGCACGGCCACGCGGTCGCCCAGGCGGATGGCGCGACGCGTCGCGTTCGCGATCATCGCCTCGTAGTCGGCGACGGAGGCGCGGACGGAGACGCCGGAGCGCTGGTTCACGTCCGGCGAGCGCCGCGCGAGGCGGGTGATCTCCGCGATCACCTGCTTCATGTACTCGGGGACGATCACCTCGACCTCGGCGTCGTCCATCAGGTGCGCGGCTTCCGCCTCCATGATCGCGACCTCGGCCTCGATCGTCTGGGGGTAGTGCGTGCGGATCTGCGCGCCGTAGCGGTCCTTCAGCGGGGTGATGATGCGACCCCGGTTGGTGTAGTCCTCCGGGTTCGCCGTCGCGACGACGAGGACGTCCAGCGGCAGACGCACCTTGTGCCCGCGGATCTGCACGTCGCGCTCTTCCATCACGTTGAGCAGGCCGACCTGGATGCGCTCCGACAGGTCGGGCAGCTCGTTCAGCGCGAAGATGCCGCGGTTGGTGTGGGGGATCAGGCCGTAGTGGATCGTGAAGGCGTCCGAGAGGTAACGCCCCTCCGCCACCTTGATCGGGTCCACCTCGCCGATGAGGTCGGCGATGGTGATGTCGGGCGTCGCGAGCTTCTCGCCGTAGCGGTCGTCGCGGTGCACCCACGCGATCGGCGCGTTGTCGCCCTGCTCCTCGACGATCTGCCGGCCGAGCGGGGTGATCGGCTCGTATGGGTTCTCGGGGATCTCGCACCCGGCGAGGACGGGCGTGTACTCGTCCAGCAGCGAGGTGAGCGCGCGGATGATGCGTGACTTCGCCTGGCCGCGCTCGCCCAGCAGGATGATGTCCTGCCCGGAGAGGATCGCGTTCTCCAGTTGCGGGATCACCGTGTCGTCGTAGCCGACCACGCCGGGGAACAGGCGTTCACCCGAGCGAATCTTCGCGATGAGGTTCTTGCGGAGCTCCTGGCGCACCGGCAGTACCGCGATGTTCGCGGCCTTCAATGCGCCCAGCGTTGCAGGTCGATCGTTCGCCACTGAGGTTCCCCCGTTCGCCGCCCGGGCCGAACCTCAGTATACGCAGCGCCGAACCGCCCCCGTGTCCGGCAATGAAGAGGCCCCGCCGGGGCGGGGCCTCTCAATTGCCTTGCAACGGCACACCGGCGATCGCCGGTGTGCGGTCCGGGCTCGCTAGGACGCGGCGTAGGCGCCGACGCCCGCGGGGACGCGCGTCTGGAGCTGCTCCACGGCGCGACCGAGGACGGAGTCGCGGACGATGATCACGTCCGGCAGGTCCAGCAGGTCGCCGACCGACACGTTCAGGGCACGCGCGACACCCAGCAGGGTGGACAGAGGGAGGTCACGCTTGCCGTTCTCGTAGTTGGAGAGCGACGCCTGCGTGATGCCGGCCAGCCGGGCGACCTCGGCCTGGGAGAGCTCCCGGCGCAGCCGCCACTCGCGAATCCGGGCTCCCACGTCCGACCGGGTCGAACTCTCGCGAACGGTGCTCATCTAGATGGCTCTCGCTTCCAGGTGGCTTCAGCCAGGGCGCTTCGAAGGCTGACCGGGCACTTTGTGCACTCGGTCACAAGACAATGATCGTGCGTCATGGAGGCACAGACAAGTCACGACTATGAACAATGGGTAAAACGTCGGTCTAGATACGGCTGCGCCGCGCGGAATGCGCCACCCTGAGCCAGCCTGGCGGGGTGCTAGGGCAGGATCTCGATGGTGGCGGACTGGCCCACGGAGCGCTGCCACTTCCAGCCCTCATCGCTGGAGCCGAACCAGATGTCGCGGTGCAGGCCGTGCACGGCGCTGCCTGTGTCCGCGCAGCGGTAGATGCGGCCCAGCGGGTCGCCCTCGATGCGGAAGCGCTGGCCGAGGTAGATGTAGTCGCACGCGGCCGCGCCGTTGTAGACGACGCTGCCATCGCGCATCGCCCCGCAGAAGCCGCCGCCGTCGCCGCGGTGCGGGGAGTCGGCGCCCAGTTCGCAGTAGTAGAAGGACACGGTGACGGTCACGCGGTCGCCCGGGCGCAGGTTCGGCGTCGGGGTGCTCGGCGTGATCAGGCGCGTCGCCCGCACGACGTCCTCGGTGCCGCGGGTGGTGGCGGATGACTCCACCGGAGCGGTGGTGCGGGAGCTCTCGAACGGCTGGTCGGCGACGACGATCGCGGGGTCGGCGTAGGCGGTGGCGGAGGCGCTGGAGGCCGCGCTCACCGCGACGGCGAGGCTGGTCGGCTCCGGCGTGGCGACGGGGACCTCGGTCGCCGCGATCGCGGCGGCGAGGGCGTGCGAGGCGCCTGACGACGCCGCGAAGCCGCCCGCGGCAACACCGAGGGCGACCATCAGGCACAGAGTCGTGAGAAGGACCGCTCGGCGCGTGGAGCGCGCGAGGCCCTTCATGAGTTTCCGCCGCACGGACGGGAGTATGTCAGCCGAAGGGGGCCCCGACCACCCCTCGGAGTCCACAATCATCACAAAAGTATTGACACAGCCGCGCGGTCTGAACCTGCGCCGAACCTGAGCACTGCTGCAAAAAGATACCGGTGGGGTCGCCCCGGGCGGTTAGCCGAGGAGTCCCTCGCCCCGGAGGTCGGCCACGGCGGCGGCCACGGCGCGGACGGTGTCGGCCACCTCGCGCTCGCCGTGGCTGCTGGACACCATCCCGCCGTTGCCCATCAGGTCCACGCCGGGGTTGTAGAGCGCCTGCCGGAACGGGCGCATGAGGTGCGGCGCGATCCCGTGCGGCTCGACCTCGCTGTCCCACTCCACGTCGGCGGGGCGGGGGGCGTCCCAGCCCAGGTTCATGTGCCACATGGAGGACACGGCCCACGCGGAGCCGGGCACGGACTCGCGCGCGAAGAGGTCGTTCACGCCGTGCACGATCGCGGCGGAGGTGGCGTCCGCCCGCGCGCAGTCGTCCTGCTCGGCGATGATCTTGAGCGCCGCGAGGCCGGCCGCCGCGGAGACCGGATTCGCGTTGAAGGTGCCCTGGTGGCTGACGCGCTGCTCCGCGTTCCAGTCCGCGTCCGCCTCGCGCATCTCCAGGTAGTTCACGATCTCCTCGCGCCCGGCGACGCAGCCGCCCGGCATGCCGCCGGCCACGATCTTGGCGAGCGAGGTGAGGTCCGGGGTCACCCCGTAGCGCTCCGAGGCGCCACCCGGGGCCATGCGGAAGCCCGTGATCACCTCGTCCATGATCATGAGAGTGCCGGTCTCGCGCGTGAGGCGGCGCAGTTCGTGCAGGTAGGACGGCGCCAGCGGGTGCGTGCCCCAGTGCGCGCCGGTGGGCTCGAGGATGACCGCGGCGACGTCGCGCCCGGCGAGCGCCTGCTCCAGCGCCGCCACGTCACCCGGCGGGACGATGGTGAGCGCGTCGTAGAAGCCGGTGGGGACGCCCACGGAGTGCGGGCGTGCCTCGTCCGGGCCCAGCCGGCCGACCACCAGGTCGTGCCAGCCGTGGAAGTGCTCCTCCAGCTTCACGACCTTCTCGCGCCCGGTGTACGCGCGGGCGAGGCGGAGCGACATCATGGTCGCTTCCGTGCCGGACGAGGTGAACCGCACGCGCTCCGCGCACGGGACCATGTCGATCACCTGCTGCCCCCACGCGATCTCGGCCTCGTGGCTCGCGCCGAAGTGCGTGCCGCGCTTCAGCGCCTCCTCCACCGCCGACATCACCTCGGGTCGGTTGTGGCCGAGGAGGAGCGCGCCGTGGCCGCCGATGAAGTCGACGTACTCGTTGCCGTCCACGTCCCACTTGCGGGGCCCGGCGGCGTGGGTGACGTAGATCGGGAACGGCGAGAACGCGCGCGCATCGTGCGTGACGCCGGAGGGGAAGACGGTGGCCGCCCGTGCCGCCAGCGCGCGCGATCCGCGGTGCAGTGCTTCGTACGTCTCGAGGATGGACATGGGCGGCTCCCGACCGGTGTGCGAGGCGTGGGCACGAGCGTGGCCCTCAGTGTCTGGCCGCCGCGAGGCGTTCGCAACAACGCGGGCATGATGTCCGCGCTACGATCCGGCCGGACTCGCCGCGCTGGAAGGAGCACGCTCATGGCCGACCGTCTGACCGACACGCAGATCGCGGAGGGCCTGACGCGGCTCCCCATGTGGGAGCGGCAGGGCGACCGTCTGGTGCGCGACTTCCAGTTCGCGGACTTCGTCGCCGCGCTCGGCTTCATCGTGGAGGTCGGCGCGCTGGCGGAGCGGGCGAACCACCACCCCGAGATCACCAACACCTACAGCCACGTCCGCATCGCGCTCTCCACGCACGACGCCGGCGGCCTCACCGCCCTCGACCTCCACCTCGCCGAGGCGATCAGCGCCCGCGTCCCCTGGCTCCGCGGGCAGGGGTAGGCGGCTAGTCCACGCGCGCGCTGACGCGCCCGTCCTCGACGTCGTCGAGGAAGGCGCGGACGGTCGCGTTCCACTCGGCGGGGCGCTCGATGTAGCCGGAGTGGCCGGCGCCGGGGATGACATGGAA
>JBFWQJ010000164.1:0-6944 GCA_050249515.1 Dehalococcoidia bacterium
AGTGTGGACGTCCAACGCGGTCGAGAACTGGAACAACTGGTTCCTATCAATCTCGAACGTTACGTCCGTCGAGGTCGAATCCGACACACGGAGCGACTCGGACAAGTCAGCGACGTCATGGATCATGAACGAGCACTCGACGTCACGTTCGAAGAGGTTGATCGGTTTCTCGCTCAGCCGCGCAGCATGAGTTCGCACACTGGCGGTGACGATCTCCGAACTCACGACGTGGAACTCCACGCGGAAGGGATCGGCGGCGCTCTGCTGGAACTCGTCCGCTCGGAGCTTCAACTCCTCGTTCGCGCGGATACTGGCCGTCTCATGAAAGAGGTCGTGTAGACCGCCGAGCAGTTTGTCGAGATCGGCTACGACTGCCTTCGTGTTCTTCGACTGGACGAGATAGAGGACGTTCGGTGTTGACTCCGTCGCGAGATGCCACGCGTCGATTCCCAGGTCGTCCTTCCCGTCGACGGCCGTCGCTCGCTGCACTTCATCCGTCGACAGTTCCTCGTCCCACAGGACTTGCTGGACGGCCCAGTCTCTGAAGGCAGCGTTGTCGTCCTTGGTGCGCGCGCGCCACTCTGCGACGAAGGGCTCGATCGCTTCCCATGCGCGCTCTCTGGTGTTCTGCTTGGGCATAGGGTCATCCTCGGGTTCGTCGGGAGTATACGAGCCTAGGATCGATCCGCTTCGTCCTCCTCCTCCAGCAGCGTCTCGATCGCGGCCCAGCCGGCTTCGACCATCGCGTCGAGGATCAAGCCCGCGCGACGTTCGAGGAACTCGCGTGCCTGCTCCTCGGTGAAGTCCGGGCGCACATCGAGCACGTCGTCCACTGACCAGCAGGTCTCCGCGTATCCGTCCCGCGTCTCGTGGCGTTCGAGTGCAGCGCGCAGCCAGTCGAGCGCCGTCGGCAGGTCGTAGTCCCCGCGCATCCCCGCGGCGACCAGGCGCGCGCTCGCTGTGAGTGATTCCGTCATTCCGCACCTCCTCGTGCCATTCCCCGGTTCGTATAGCACACCTGTTCTCCTAGCGTGACTCCTCGCGGCGCGCGGCCTCGAGGGGGCGCGCGAGAAGGGGGTTGGGGGAGATATGGCGCTGACGCTGGCCGAGGGGGCCAAGCTTTCCAACGACGTGCTGCTCGAGGGCGTGATCGAGACGGTGATCAACGACTCGCCCGTGCTGCAGCGCATGCCGTTCATCGAGATCGTGGGCAACGGGCTGACCTACAACCGCGAGAACGTGGCGGCGACCGCCGGCTTCTACGCGGTGGGCGACACGTGGAGCGAGAGCACGCCCACGTTCACGCAGGTGACCGCCGCGCTGAAGATCCTGGGCGGCGACGCGGACATCGACAACTACCTGGCGCGGACGCGCAGCAACGTGCAGGACCTGGAGGCGGCCGTCGTCGCGATGAAGGCGAAGGCGGTGCAGCAGCAGTTCGACGACACGTTCGTCAACGGCGACACGGGGAGCGACGCGGACGCCTTCGACGGCATCGACGCGCTGTGCACGGCGGGGCAGACGGTGAGCATGGGCACGGACGGCGCCGCGCTCACGCTGTCGAAGCTGGACGAGCTGATCGACACCGTGCGCGGGGGGAAGCCGGACATGCTGCTCGTCTCGCGTCGGACGCGGCGGGCGCTCTCGGCGCTGTCGCGCGCGACGGGCGGCGTGGTGGAGCAGGACCGCGACGAGTTCGGCCGCATGGTGCAGTACTACGACGGCATCCCGGTGGGCGTGAACGACTACATCGCCGACGACCAGACGCAGGGCGCGAACGACGACTGCTCCACGATCTACGCGGTGCAGTTCGGCGAGGGCGGCCTGGTGGGGCTGTCCGGGCCGGGCGGCCTGCAGGTGGAGCGCGTGGGCTCGCTGGAGACGAAGGACGCGACGCGCATCCGCGTGAAGTGGTACGTGGCCACGGCGCTGTTCAACACCCTGAAGCTCGCGAAGCTCGTGGGCGTGCGCCCGTAGCTCGAGCCGGCCGAGGAGACATCGGACGGATCGAGGGAGGAGGGACGCATGGCTGACGTGCGGCTGGACGAGAACGGGGTGCCGAAGGGCGCGGTCATCGAACTGACCGCGCCCGCGGCACACCGCGCGGGGGTGACGGCGGCGGACGGGGGTGAGCCCTCGTCCGTGGCGGATGGCGTGGACGCGGCGGGCTACCAGCACGTCGACTTCGACGTGGACGTCACGCTGGGGGGCACCTCGCCGATGGTGGAGGTGGCGCCGCTCTTCTACGACGCGACGGCGGCGCACTGGTTCCGCGGCGACTCGGCGTACTACACGGCGAGCGGGCGCTACCGGCTGCGCGTGGAGGCGCGAGGCGGGGTGGTGTTCCTGCAGGTGGTGGCGCTGACGGGCACGTCGCCGACGCTGTCACTGAGCGCCTGGGCGAGCTGCTCGTAGGGGGCGGATCGGGCGTGACCTCGGTGCGCGCGAGTCAGCTGGAGGTGGCCGCGAGGGGCGGCCCACCCCCTGCCCCCTCCCGGCGCGGGAGGGGGATGAGAAGCGAGGGCTTCGCCCTCGCGCTCCCACCGGAGCGAGTGTGCTTCGCACCTCGCGTGGAGGGAACCGGGACAACGGACGGGGCGCCTCGGGCCGGGCGGGCACACGCGAGCCCGGCGGGGGCAGGGCGGATCGAGGCACCCCGTCGCGTGGCGCGCAGCGAGGACACCCGGGGGCGCGAGGCTCCGTCCTCAGGCTCCTCGGGATCGCGGGCGCGGTGCATCTCGACAGCGCGGGGTGGGGCAGCTCGGGCCGGGCGGGGCGCGTGGCGACCGAGGCACCCCGTCGCGTGCGGCGTAGTGAGTACGTGCCGGGGGAGCGCGAGGGCGTAGCCCTCGCCATTCATCCCCCTTCCCGCGCAGGGAAGGGGGCAGGGGGTGGGCCGCCGCGCGCAGGCTCCTCGACGGTGCGGACGCGCGGCTCCTCGACGACGGACGGAGGAAGACATGGACCTGGCGGGGATGCGGGCGCGGGTGCGCGCCGACCTGCACGACGAGGATGCCGCGCACGAGCGGTGGAGCGACGACACGCTGGACCGGCACCTGGCGCGCGCGGTGCAGGAGCTGTCGCTCGCCGCACCGCGCGAGGCGACAGCGACGCTGGCGACGACGGCGGGCAGCCGCGAACTGAGCATCGCCAGCCTCGATGACCGCGTGAGCATCGAGGCGGTGGAGTACCCGGTGGGTCGCTACCCGGCGTCGTTCGCCGACTTCTCGGTGTGGGGCGACACCATGACGCTGCTGGTGTCCTCGACCCCCGGCGACGGCGAAGACGTGACGGTGCGCTACGGCGCGCTGCACACGCTGGACGCGGACGGCACGACGATCACGGAGCGGCTGCTGGACCTGGTGGCGACGGGGGCGGCGGCCTACGCGGCGATCGAGTGGGCCTCGTTCGCGACGAACCGGATCAACGTGGGCGGGGACGACACCTGGCGTCACTACCACACGTGGGGCCAGGAGCGGCTCGCCGCGTTCTCGAAGGGCCTGGCGAAGCACGGGCGCGAGCGCGGGCTGCGCGCGCGTCGGCTGTACGTGCCCGCGGCGGGCGCGCTGGGCGCGCGGCCGGTGCAGGGGTAGGGGCGCGCGATGATCACGCTGTCCTCGACCCTGCTCACCGCGCAGCAGTCGGCGAGCGCGACGCCGTCGCTGCGCGTGCTGGTGTCCGACCGCGATGTCGGCGTGGCGCGGATGCGCTTCACGCGCTGGTACACCGGCGCGGAGCCGGACGGGCCGAGCGGAGCGGCGGTGCCGGCCGACGGATCGCTGGTGCGCGCGCGCATCGACGCGGCGACGAGCACGCTGTACGCGCAGCGCGTCGCCACGCCCGATGCGACGAGCACGTACAGCGTGTGGACCTCGCTCGGCACGGTGACGGCGGCGGCGCGGCTGGGGCTGCACGCGACGGGCACGCGTGTGCTGCTGGCGACGGTCGCGAGTGGCGGCGTGGCGGTGCAGGTGCGCGAGAGCACCGACTCCGGTGCGACCTTCGGCGCGGCCTCGACGGTCGCCACCGCGGCGGGCGCCGTCGCGGCGGTGGCGTGCGCCGTGCGCGCGGACGGCAGCGCGGCGGTGGCATGGGCCGTCGGCGGCACGGTCTACTCATCGAGGCGCACGGGGGGAGGCGGCTGGAGCGCGGCCGCGGCGTGGTCGAACAGCCTGGCAAGTGTGAATGCGATCGCGATGAGCGACGCGAGCGACTACGCGGTGCTGGTCAGCGGCGCGACCTCGGCGGGGCTCGCCGGCGTGTGGACCACGCGGCTCGGGTCGGGGCAGAGCGGGCCGCCCGGCGTGTGGCTGCCGCTGACGGAGGTCGCCGCGGCGGGAGCCGGCACGAACGTGACGTACGTGGCGACCGGCATCGGCACCGCGGGCGCCTCGCGGCTCGCGTTCGTGGAGGTCTTCGCGGGGACGGGGGCGTACTCGCGCGTGCAGCTGTCGCATGCGATCGCGGGCACGTCGTTCGATGACCAGATGTGGCGCGAGCCGCAGCCGACGTCGATCGTCGCGGCGTACGGCGCCGCGTTCGCGGGCGGCGGTGACGACGGCTTCCTGTGCACGCCCGGCGGCGTGTGGCACGCCTCGTCCGAGGCGGCGAGCACGGACCTCTCGGCGGACGTGCTGGAGGCCCGGCTGGAGGAGGACACGCGGTCGGCGCGGCTGCGGCTGCGGCTGCGCAACGATGACGCGCGCTACGCGGTCGGCAGCGCGCCGGCCTCGCTCGCGCCGGGCGGCGAGGTGGTGTTCGAGCCGGGCTGCGTCACGAGCGCGGGTGCGGAGCACGCGTTCGGCCGGCGGTACTGGATCCGCACGGTGCGCCGCGTGCGCGCGAACGGCGCGTCGATCGTGGACGTCGAGGCCGAGGGCGCCTGGGACGCCCTCGCGCAGTGGCGCGCGCCGCGGCAGATCGTGTGGGCGGCGGGGGCGTCGAGCGCGTACGCCGTGCTGCGCGAGATCGCGCGGCGCGCGGGGGTGTTCCTCTACGCGTCCGGGCAGAGCGCGGAGTCGTCCGCGCTGACGCCGGCGTACACCGTGCGCGCCGGTGAGCGCGGCGACCGTGCGTTTGCGCGGCTGCTGGAGCGCCTGCCCGACGAGGCACGCGCGCGTGGCACGAACGTCACGCTCACGGAGCCGGATGCGGCGGAGACGGCGACGTACGCGTACGACGCGGGCGGCGAGGCACACCCGGTTGCCTCGATCCGTGCGGTGGAGGAGCGACGGGACGCCGGATGGGCGCGCGTCTTCGGCGCGGGGCTGTTCGCGGAGGCGGTGGACGAGGGCGCGATCGCCGGGGGCGCGGGCGCGGCGGTGCTCGTGGACGACAACCTCACCTCCACGGCGCGTGCGATCGCCCGCGCGGACGCGGCGCTGCGGCGCGCGCGGCTGGAGGGCGACGCGGGTGAGCTGGTCGCGCCGCCGCACGCCGGCCAGGAGGTGGGCGACGTGATCGAGGTCACGGACGCGGCGCTCGGCCTCGCGGCGGCGGCGTACCGCGTCACCTCGCTCCGGTTCGACTACGTGCGGACGGGGCGCGCGCCGAAGGCGGTCATGACGCTCGGGCTGGGGGAGGTGTAGCCATGTTCATCGTGGAGCGGGGGACGCTGCTCTCGTTCTCGTCCGGCACCTACACGGCGACGCTGCAGATCGCGGGGTCGCTCTCCGCCTCGGTCGCCTCGGTGCCGGTGTCGCGCGGCATCGCGTCCGGTGAGCTGATCGCGGGGCGCCGCGTCGCGGTCGCGATCTTCGATGCGGGCAACCCGCTGGACGCGATGGTGATCGGCGTCCACTGACGGCGAGGTGGCCGGCGGGTCGCCTTTCGCATCGAACGTCCGTTCTGTATCATGGGCACATGACCGAAGAACCCGGCGCGCGCCCCGGCCCGCTCTCTCCCACCGAGACGCCCGAGGACGGCCGCGCGGACTCCTCGCTGCGACCGCGCCGGCTGGAGCAGTACGCCGGGCAGGACCGCATCAAGGAGAGCCTGCGCATCTCCATCGAGGCGGCGCGGCAGCGCGACGAGCCGCTGGACCACCTGCTGTTCCATGGCCCGCCGGGCCTGGGCAAGACGACGCTGGCGATGATCGTCGCGGCGGAGATGGGCGTCTCGATCCGCATCACCAGCGGCCCGGCGATCGAGCGCGCCGGTGACCTCGCGTCGCTGCTCACCAGCCTGCAGCCGGGCGACGTGCTGTTCATCGACGAGATCCACCGCCTCGCCCTGCCGGTCGAGGAGGTGCTGTACCCGGCGATGGAGGACTTCTCCGTCGATATCATGCTGGGCAAGGGGCCGAAGGCGCGCGATGTGCGCCTGAAGCTCAACCGCTTCACCCTCGTCGGCGCGACCACGCGCTACGCGCTCGTCTCGCAGCCGCTGCGCGACCGCTTCGGCGCCGCGTACCGCATGGAGTTCTACGACCAGGCGTCGCTGGAGCGCATCGTCACCCGCTCCGCGGAGGTGCTCGGCTGCCGCATCGAGCCGGACGGGGTGTCGGAGATCGCGCGGCGTTCGCGCGGCACCGCGCGCGTGGCGAACCGGCTGCTCCGCCGCGTGCGCGACTACGCCGAGGTGCGCGCGGACGGCGTGGTCACCAGCGCGGTCGCCTCGGCGGCGCTGGAGCAGCTCCAGATCGACGAGCTCGGGCTCGACCAGATGGACCGCGATCTGCTGACGATCATGGCCGAGCGCTTCGGCGGCGGCCCGGTCGGCCTCGAGACGCTCGCGGCCGCGATCTCCGAGGAGGCCGACACGATCATGGACGTGTACGAGCCGTACCTGCTGAAGATCGGCTTCCTCACGCGCACGCCGCGCGGCCGCGTGCTGGGCCGGCCCGCGTACGACCACCTCGGGCTCGACCCGCAGACGCGCAGCGCGCAGGCGACGCTCTTCGAGGCGCAGGCGTTCGACGAGTAGCGCGCGGCGCGGCGCGGGCT
>JBFWQJ010000165.1:0-6869 GCA_050249515.1 Dehalococcoidia bacterium
CGCCCTCCACGTGCACGACGCGCGGGACGCGCCCGCGCGCTAGACCGCTGTAAACCGCCCGGGGGCGCGGGCCTGGGGGGGGCCGCGGCACGCGCCGCCGGTCACGGAGCGGGTGGGTGCGCGACTAGGCGCGCTTCGCCACCGGCTCCGGGGTGTTCGCCCCGCGCTCCTTGCGCTTCGGCGCCTTCACGCCCTTGTTCTTCGGGTTCTTGTCGCCCATGGTTCCTCCTCCGTGGGTGGTGGTGGGACGCGTGTCGACGTGGCTAGTACCGGATGCCCTGCTGGTCGCCCTGGCGTCCGTCACGCTGGCCGCCCGATGGGGCGCCGGCCCCGCCGACGTCTCGACGGGTCTCGCCGAGGGGCAGTTCCTCTTCGGGGGCGTCCTCCGGGCGGCGCTTCTGGTCGGCCTGTCGGGCGTCGCGGCCGTGTTCCGCCGCGCGCCGCTGCTCGCGATTGGGCATGTCGCCTCCAGCCTCGCGGCCCCCGTCCGGGGGCACCTGTCGAGGCTAGGCAGCGCCCGGTATCCGAGCGGTACTGCGGCGAGGGGAGGTGTGACTGATCCGTAACGGTGTGCGAAATGCGCGCTCCTGACGGCGCGAGCGGGTGCGCGTGAGGCGCGGGACGCGAAGGAGCCCGCCGGCCGGCGGGCTCCTCGATGCTCGTCCTGCGCCGCGCGCGGGGCGCGGAGGTGACTACGAGAGGTTGATGCGGCCCAGGACCGCCTCGTCGTTGCCGCCACTGGTGGCGTCGGCGCCCTTGTAGCCCGCGAGGATGACGTGCTTGCCGTCCGCGGAGAGCGCGATGCCGAACCACGCGTCGGCCGGGCCGCCGAGGTCGGTGATGAGGACGCCGTTCTCGCCGAACGCCTTCTCCGGCTGGCCGTCCTTCGACAGCAGCACAACCATGCCGTCGATGTTCGCAGCGGTCTTCTTGCCGCTGCCGGCCGCGACGATGCGGCCGTCCGAGAGCACGAGCACGTTGCGGGCCCGGTCGTCCTCCTTCGCGATGTCGAGGCGGTACACGCCCTTCTCGCCGAAGGCGGTGTCCCAGGTGCCGTTCCCCTTGAAGCGGTAGACGATCATGTCCACCTTCTCCTTGGAGTCCGCGCCGCGGCCGTAGCCGGCCATGATGTAGTCCGAGCCCTGCTGGCGGACGCTGTACGACTCGGCGACGCCGTCCAGCACCTTCGCGGTCGCCACGCCGTCCTTGCCGAACTCCTTGTCCAGCACGCCGGCGGAGTTGGTGCGGATGAGCACCGGCTGCACCACGCCGCCGATGTTGGAGTAGCCGGTGCCGAGGATCTTGCCGTCCGGCTGGACCACCAGGTGGCGCGCGTTGTCCAGGCTTGCGCCCAGGTCCACGACGACCTTGCCGTCGGTGCCGAACGCGGTGTCGAGCGCGCCGGCGCTGGTGAGCCCGACGAGCGCGAAGTCGGCGTCGCTGCGGCCGGCGCCGGTGGCAAGCGTGTTCGTCATGAGGACGAGCTTGTCGCCCGGGAGGCTGCCGATGCCCCAGACGCTGTCGCTGACGAAGGACGTGCCGACCGCCTTGCCGGTGCCGACGTCGATGACGGCGACGCCGCCCTTCCCGAAGGTGGTGTCCACCTTGCCGTCCGCGGCGAAGCGGACGACGGCGACGTCCGTGTCCTTCGCGGCGTCGCCGGTGGCGGCGACATCGTGCTCGACGGGGCCGGTGATGACGATCTTGCCGCTGGATTGGACCGCGATGCCGCGGGCGACCTCGACCGACTTGCCGCCGATCGCGACGTTCACGGAGGCGACGCCATCCTTGCCGAACGACTTGTCGAGGGCGCCCTTCGCGTCGAGGCGGGCGAGCGCCATGGCGGTGTCGCCGCCACTCAGGCTGACGAAGCCGGCGGCGTAGATCTTGCCGTCCGGGCCCGGGGCGGTCGCCATGAAGCGCTGGTTGCCGGTGCCGGCCAGCGCGACCTTCGCCACGCCGTCCTTCCCGAAGGCCGCGTCCAGGCCGATCTTCGACGCAGCGGGGGAGCCGGCGGCGGCAGCCGTCGTCGCGGCGGGGGCCGCCGTGGTCGCCGTGCCGGTGGCCGCCGGGGCCTCCGGCTGGCTGCTGCACGCCGTGACTGCGAGGAGCGATGCCGCCGCGGCGAGCGTTGCGAGTGTGCGCATGTGTTCGGTGCCCTTGCTAACTGCGATTTCTAGAGGCTATGCCCAAGAATTAGCCTGCACTAATGTTGGAGTCAAGCCTGATCTCCTGAGACAATCCAGTCAGGACAGGAACTGATCGGACTTGCGGACTCCAGGCGGGCGGCAAGGGTGGCAGGTTTCATGAGATTCATCGCGGAGGCCCGGTGACCGGCAGGCGCGCCGCGCTGGGCGTCCTCGGGTCGCTCGCCGTCCTCCTCGTGCTCGCGCGGTTCGTCGAGCCGTCGCGGGTGGTCGAGGCAGCCGGGCGGGTGGCCGAAGATCCGCTCGCGCTCCTGGTCATGGTCGTCGCGTACACGGGGGCGTTCGGGCTGCGCGCGCTGGCGTGGGCGCTGGTCGCACCCGGCGGCGTGCCCGTGGGGCGGCTGTTCTCGATCCTCCAGGCGTCCTTCGTGCTGAACCACGCGCTGCCGGTGAAGGCCGGCGAAGTGCTCCGCCCGGCGCTGGCGGAGCGCGCGGGGATGAGCCTCCGCGCGGCGATCGGCAGCACCGTGGTCGCGCGTCTCCTCGACGTCGCCGGGCTGCTGGTGACCGCCGCCGTCGCCGGCGCGATCACGGCGACCGTGACGCCGCCGTCGCTTCCGCCGGGGACCTCGAGGTGGGTCGTCGCCGTCGGGGTGCTTGCCGTCGCAGGCGTGTTCACCGTGCTCGTGGTCGCGATGCGCGCGCCCACGCTCGTCGCCCGGGCCCGCGCGCTCGCCGGCGCAGTCGTGGCACCGGCGCGCGCGCTCCGGCCCGCGCGCGTGGCGGCCGGCGCGGCGCTCGCCACCGTTGCGTGGGTGCTGGAGGCCGCGGTCATCCTCGGCGCGGCGCGGCTGCTCGGCATCGAGCTGTCCGTGCCGCTCGCTGTCGCGGCGACCACCGTTGCGGTCGCGTTCCAGGTGGTGCAGGTCACCCCGGGCGGGCTCGGCGTGTACGAGGCGAGCATGGCGGGGACGCTGATGCTCCACGGGATGCCGGCGGAGGACGCCGTGGCGCTGGCCGTGCTCACGCACGCGTTGAAGTTCGCGTATGCGTTCACCCTCGGCGTCGCGTTCGCGCTGCCGGCGTTCGTGTCCGCGATCCGCGCCCGGCGCGGCGAGCGCGCGCACGCGGGGACGCTGGAGGTGGTCGCCGCGCGCGCGTGGAACGTGCTGAACGAGGGCAAGCCGTTCACGCCGGTCTTCACGCTCGCCGTTGTCGCGATCCTCGTGGCGTCGCGCGCCGGCGAGCCGGGCGTCCTCGCGCGGTATGGGCTGGGGCTGCTCGCGGCGGCGCCGCTGGCGCTGGTGTGGTGGGCGTACGACTTCCCACTGCGGCTGCGCGCGGGGCTGTGGGTCGCCCTCGGCGCGTGGATCGTGCTGTTCGGCGTCACGAGCGTCGCGGCGGCGCTGTGGGTGGTGGGGCTGTTCTTCCTGTTCACCGTGGTGCTGTGGGGCACCGTCTACTACCACCTGCGCATCGGCACGCCGTGGACGAACTTCACGCGCTTCTTCCGGCTGGTGCTGGAGAACCCGGACCCGACCTCCGGCAACACGCTGGAGCAGCTCCCGAAGGTGCTGCTGCTGGTGTGGGCCGTGGAGCGCGTGGCGTCGATGCCGGAAGCGACCACGGTCCTCGGCGTGGAGGCGTTCGTGCTGGCGTGCGCGGTGGGGGCGCTGCTGATCCACCAGTGGTGGTTCACGTGGGTGCCGGCGCTGCCGCAGCCCGGGCTGGAGCCGCCGCCGACCGGAGAGCGCGTGGCGCGGCGCGTGATCGTGATCGCGATCGACGGTTGTCGCGCGGACCGGCTGCGCGAGGCGCGCACACCGCACCTCGACCGCCTGCGCCGCGAGGGCACGGAGTTCACGCGCGTCGCCACCGTGTACCCCGCGCGCACCGTGACGGCATTCGCCTCCATGCTCACGGGCGTGGGGCCGCGCGTGCACGGGATGCACTCCAACTTCGTGCCGCGGCTGGGCGTGCGCTGCGAGTCCGTGTTCGACGTGCTGCGCGCCTCCGGGATGCGCGGCGCGATCGTCGGCATCGCGCACCTGCTCGATGCGTTCGGAGACGACGTGCGCGCGGTGAGCGCGGTCGCGCCGAACGACGAGATTGACGCGGCGCTCACGGCCCGCGCGCGCGAGGTGCTGGAGCAGGAGGACCCGGAACTGCTGGTGCTGCAGTTGCTGAGCGTCGACCAGGCGGGCCACTCGCGCGGCTCCTACCACCGCGAATACCTCGATCGGATCGAGGCGACGGACGCGGCGATCGGGGAGTTCCTCGGGTGGTGCGAGGCGCGTGGCTACCTGCGCGACGCCACGGTGCTGGTGACGTCCGACCACGGCCAGGGCATCGGCATCGGCGGGCACGGGCACATGTCGCCGCCGGAGATCGACGTCCCGTGCATCTGGTGGGGCGCCGGCGTGGACGCGGGCGTGCGCATCGAGGAGCGCCGGTTCCTGCCGGAGGTCGCGGCGAGCGTGTGCGGTCTGCTGGGCCTGCGCGCGCCGGCCTCCGCGGTGGGGCGCGTGCTGGTGCCGGTGCAGCCGCCGCCCGCGGTCGCGCCGACCGTGTTCGTGTTGCCCGCACGCAACGAGGCGGAGAACATCGGATCGGTGCTCGCGTCGATCCAGCGGCTCGCGATCCCCGCCGTCGAGGTGGTGGTGGTGGACGACGGGTCGACCGACGAGACGGCCGCGATCGCGGAGCGCGCCGGGGCGCGCGTCGTGGCGCACGAGCGGTCGCGCGGCCTCGGTGCGGCGCTGCGGACGGGGCTGGCGGCGGCCCGCGACCGGCGACCGGCGGCGGTGGTGTACCTGGACGCGGATGGCGAGTACGACCCGGCGGATGCGGAGGCGCTGCTGGCGCCGATCCGCCGCGGCGAGGCCGACTACGTGCTCGGATCGCGCGTCCTCGGGGCGCGGATCGCGGGCGCGGCGCCGGCGATGACGCGGAGCCGGCGCGCCGCGAACCGGCTGTTCAGCGTGGCGTTGTCGGTGCTGTGCGGGCGCGTGATCGCGGACGGGCAGACCGGGATGCGGGCGTTCTCGCCTCGTGCGGTCGAGGTGGCCGAGATCATCCACGACTACAACTACGCGCAGGTGCTCACGCTCGACCTGCTGCGAAAGGGCATGCGCGTCGCGGAGGCGCCGATCTCGTACCGGCGACGGACGCGGGGCGCATCCTTCGTGACGGCGGAGTACCTGTGGCGCGTGCCGCTGGGAGTCGCGCGCGAGGTGCTGCGTGGGTGATCGGCATGGTGGAAGGGTGGCGCGTGTGACGCGGGAGATCCGGGTGGGCGGAGCGCGCTGGCTGCTCGGCGGCCTCGCGGTCGCGTCCGTGCTGGCGCTCGCCGGCTGCCGCGGGGAGAACCGCCCGAACGTCGAGATCATCGGCGGGGCGAGCGCGTCCGTGTCCGGCGCGGACGACCCCGCGCTGAACGCGAACTCCGGCGCGCGGTACACCATGACGACGCAGCAGGACCTCGCGCTGCAGGCGAGCCTCGACCTGCGCGACCTGCGGATCATCATCAACCCGGCGCTGGACGGCCGGCCGGTGGAGTGGGAGCGCGCGACGGCGCTGTACGCACAGGGCAAGAACCAGCGCCGCGCCGACGGCACGATCCGCCCGCTCGCGAGCCTCGCCGCGGAGCCGATGCCCGCCGCGTTCCCGGACGCCGCGCGCGTGTACGGCCGCGAGGGCTTCCTGGACGCGATGATCCGCGAGGGGCTGTCGGGCACCGGACGCGCGCAGGGGCTGGGCGACAACGCGCGCCGGGAGATCGTGGACCGCGGCGTGCAGGCGGTGCTCTACGGGCAGACGCTGCAGCAACTGGCGCTGGCGCAGTCGCGCGCGGCGACGAAGGACGCGGGCGCGGCGGCGGCCCTCGACGCGGCATGGGCGTTCGCGGCGGGTGCGCCGGACAGCGAGGGCGCGCGCGCGTACGCGCTCATCCGCACGGCGAGCGAGCGCGAGGCGGACTTCAAGCTCACCGGCCGCATCGCGAAGCCGCTGGAGGAGCGCTTCATCGCGGCCCGGGAGGCGATCGAGCGCGGCGACGGCGCGGCGGCGGAGCGCGCGATCGCGGAGGTGCGCGGGACGCTGAACGCGGTCGCGGTGCTGTCCACGCTGCGGCCCGCGCGACCGCTGTCGCAGGAGACGGACGCGGCCGATCGGCGCGTGCTGCTCGAGGAGGGGCGCTCCGCGTTCGCGGCGATCCGTGCGCAGGTCGCGGCGGCCTCGGCGGACGCGGCGCAGGCGGTGGAGGCGGCGTACGACCGCCCCGCGGACCAGGCGTTCCCGCCGGATCAGGTGTCCCGCGTCTACGCCGCGCTGAACGACCCGGCGGTGGTGCGCGCGCTCGCGATCCCACCGGCCCTGCAGGTGAAGACGGCTCCCACCCAGTGAAACGGACTGCGATGACCTCCATCGGCCTCTCTGCCCGGCGGCGCGTGCGCGCCGGCCTGCTCGCCCTCGTCGCCGTCGCGACGCTCGTCGCCGGGTGCGGCGGCGAGGAGCAGGCGCTCACGATCTACGCCGGCCGATCGCAGACGCTGATCCAGCCGCTCCTCGAGCAGTTCTCGAAGGACACCGGCGTGGCGATCAAGGTGCGCTACGGCGACGGCACGGACCTCGCGCTCGGCATCCTCGAGGAGGGCAAGCAGTCGCCGGCGGACGTGTACCTGACGCAGGACGTGGGCGCGCTGGGGGCGCTGAAGGCGGAGA
>JBFWQJ010000166.1:0-6830 GCA_050249515.1 Dehalococcoidia bacterium
CTCGTTGTCGTACCAGGAGATGGTCTTGGCCATGCCACCCTCCAGGATGGCGGTGGAGGCGGCGTCGTGGATCGCGGAGCCGGGGTGGCCCTTGAAGTCCATGGACACCAACTCGTCCTTCTCGTAGTAGAGGTAGCCCTTCAGCGGGCCGCTGGCGGCGGCCATGTAGGCCTCGTTGATCGCGCCCTCGGACGGCTTGTCGCGCAGGTTCGTGACCAGGTCCAGCAGCGACACCGTGGGCGTCGGCACACGGAACGCGATGCCATCGAAGCGGCCGGCGAGCTCCGGGATGATCCCGGCGACGGCGTCCGACGCGCCCGAGGAGGTGGGGACGATGTTCAGCGCGGCGGCGCGGGCGCGGCGGAGGTCCTTGTGCGTGCCGTCCACCAGGTTCTGGTCGCCCGTGTAGGAGTGGATCGTGGACATGAAGCCGCGCTCCACGCCGAAGGCATCGTGCAGCACCTTGATCGCCAGGACCACGCAGTTGGTGGTGCAGGAGCCGGCGGAGATGACCCGGTGCGCCTTCGCGTCGTACTTCTCGTCGTTCGCGCCCATGATCACGGTCCAGTCGACGTTCTTGCCGGGCGCCGAGATCACGACCTTCTTCACGGAGTCGCGGACGTGCGCGCCGGCGGACTTGCCGTCGCGGAACTCCCCGGTGCACTCCAGCACCACGTCCACGTCCGCCGCGCCCCACGGGATGTCCGCGGGGCTGCTGGCGTTGAACACGGCGACCTCGTGCCCGTCGACCTTGAAAGAGTCCGTGCCGTCCACGATCTCCGCCGGGAAGCGGCCGTAGTCCGAGTCATAGCGGAGCAGGTGCGTGCGCAGCGCGACCGGGCCGCGGTTGATCGCGACGATCTCGAAGTCGTCCCGGCGGTTCTCGAACCACGCGCGGAACGCCTGGCGTCCGGTACGACCGAACCCGTTGATGCCGACTCGCAACGTCATATGGTGACTCCCCGCATCTGGGCCGCGCCGCCCGGGACCGGCGGCTGGCGTGACGTGTCCCCCTCGCGCTCCACAGGGGAGGGGGAGCGCGGGCTCATTCTAACAACCCTGCTGTTAGGCGCGTGTCGTCCCGGGCCGTCGAGGTGGAGAAAGCCTCGCAGCGCGCATCCCCGGCCCGCGCGTGGCTACATAAGCAGGCGATGCGGAGCGTCGCCGGGGCGGCGGCGGAACTGCACGAGCAGGTGGCGCGGGCGGCCGTCGTCGCCGCTCCACTCTTCGAGGCCGCAGCGGTCGCCGTCCGCGAGCAGCGCCTCCGCAGCGCGCACGTGCCCCACGATCTCGCCGCGCAGCTCGTCCGGCGCGGGGAAGTGCTGCGCGAGGTGCATCGACGTGTGCAGCTGCACGACGCCGAGGCGCAGCGCCCACCCGAGCAGCAGCTGCGCCCAGCCGAGGTGGAACGCGTGGTCGGCGAAGTTGAGCGGATAGCGCTCGTGCGTCGCCTCGTTCGCCACGAAGAGCGCCGTCGGGCCGAAGTTGGGGCGGCCCAGATCGCTGGTGGCGCGGTAGATCGCGCGCAGATGCTCGTCGCTCGCGATGGCGCTGCCGGCGAAGTAGTGGCCGAGGCCGATCTCCGTCGCGCGCGCGGGCTCGAAGCGGCCGTATGCCTCGTGCGTCCAGCGCCGCCACTCGTCCATCTCGGCATCCAGGCCGCGCTGCGCGCCGATGAACTCGACGGCCTGTCGCAGCAGCGGCAGCGCGCTCTGGTACGAGCCGCGCCGCACGACGCTGACGGCGTCCGAGGTGGCGGAGAACGCGCGCGACCACAGGCCGGCGTAGCCGGCCATCGTCATGCTGCGCGCGGTGGCCGTGTACCCCGTGCCCGCGAGGCGCGCCTGCAGGTCCAGCCCGCGCGCGACGAGGCGGAGCTCCTCGCCGCAGGAGAAGCCGGTCTGCCGCCACGCGTCCTCGGCGATGTCGTCCAGGTCCGCGGGCTTGCCGGGCAGCGTCCAGCCGGCGGGCACGCGCATCCCGGAGACGCGCTGCGGCGAGGGCGCGATGGGCAGCCCGGGGTCGCTGGGGTCGTGGCCGTTGGGCCCGTTCACACCATCCGCGCCGGGGCCGGTCACTTGCGGAACGCGTTCCTACCCGCGTAGAGCGCGGCGCCGCCGAGCTCACCCTCGATGCGGAGGAGCTCGTTGTACTTCGCGGTGCGGTCGGTGCGCGCGGGGGCGCCGGTCTTGATCTGCCCGGCGCCGGTGGCGACGGCGAGGTGCGCGATCGTCGTGTCCTCCGTCTCACCGGAGCGGTGCGAGATGACCGCGCGGTAGCCGTTGGAGTGCGCGAGGCGGATCGCGGCGAGCGTCTCCGTGAGCGTCCCGATCTGGTTGAGCTTGATCAGGATCGCGTTCGCCGCCGCCTCGTCGATGCCGCGGCCGAGGCGCTGGATGTTGGTGACGAACAGGTCGTCGCCGACCAGCTGGGTGGTCGCGCCGATCTTCTGGGTCAGCAGCTGCCAGCCGCTCCAGTCGTCCTCGTCCATGCCGTCCTCGATCGAGACGATCGGGTAGTCGCGCGCCCACTCCGCCCAGAGGTCCGCGAGTTCCGCCGAGGTCACCGTGCGGCCCTCGCGCTTCAACTCGTAGACGCCGTCGCGGTAGAGCTCCGAGGTCGCGGGGTCGAGGGCGATCGCCATCTCGTCGCCGGGGCGACGGCCGGAGGCCTCGATGGCGCGCATCAGCAGGTCCATCGCCTCGCGGTTGGTGCCGAGCGTCGGGGCGAAGCCGCCCTCGTCGCCGACGTTGGTGTTGAGGCCGCGCTCGGACAGCGTCTTCTTCAGCGCCTGGTAGCACTCGACGACCCAGCGCAGGCCCTCGCGGAACGAGGGCGCGCCGACGGGCATCAGCATGAACTCCTGGAAGTCCGTGGAGTTCGCGGCGTGCGCGCCGCCGTTGAGCACGTTGCACATGGGCACCGGCAGCACGCGCGCGTCCACGCCGCCCAGGTAACGGTAGAGCGGCTGGTCGGTCGCGATCGCGCCCGCCTTCGCGACGGCGAGCGAGACGCCGAGGATCGCGTTCGCGCCGAGGCGCGCCTTGTTCGGCGTTCCGTCCTCCTCGACCATCCGCTGGTCGATCGCCGCCTGCTCGAAGACGGACATGCCGAGGAGCGCCGGGCCGAGCGTGTGCTCCACGTGCTCGACGGCCTTCTGCACGCCCTTGCCGCCGAAGCGGTCCATGTCCCCGTCGCGCAGCTCCACGGCCTCGTAGGCGCCGGTGCTGGCGCCCGAGGGCACGAGCGCGCGGCCGATGGTGCCGTCGACCAGTTCGACGTCGACCTCGACGGTGGGGTTGCCCCGAGAGTCCAGCAACTCGCGCGCACGGACATCGATGATTTCCACGGGAGCCCCCTTCGCCGCCGGCCGATCGTCGCCGTCAGGACAGGATCGCAAGGCCGGGCGTGGCGCACAACAAGACGGGGTTGTGAGGGTGCGCTTCGCCGGCGGTGAGGGGACGAGGTCGCGAGTCGCGTGGTGCGCCCTCACCCCCCGCCCTCTCCCGCTTCGCAGGCGAGGGGGCCGGAGCGCCAGGGCGGTCGAGGCGCAGTTGAAGATCGGGCGTGCCGCGCAGCGTACGCGTCCGGGGGAGCACGAGGGCGCAGCCCTCGCTGTTGATCCCCCTTCCCGCGCCGGGAAGGGGGCAGGGGGATGGGCCGCCCCTGTCGTCACATCGGACGGGTCGAGGTTCGGGAGCGCTACCCGCGCGCGCGGGGGTGGACGTTCTCGTAGACCTCGCGCAGGTGCTCGTCGGCGAGCTGGGTGTAGACCTGCGTGGTGCTGACGTTCGCGTGGCCGAGGAGTTCCTGCACGTCGCGGACGGAGGCGCCGCCGCGCAGCAGGTGCGTGGCGAACGAGTGGCGCAGCGTGTGCGGGGTCACGTGGCCCGTGATGTCCGCGCTCTTCGCGTAGCCCTTCAGGATCAGCCAGAAGCCCTGCCGCGTCAGGCGCTCGCCTCGACGGTTCACGAAGAGCGCCGTCTGCGGGCGGTTCTTCAGGAGGGCCGGGCGGGACTGGTCCAGGTACGCGGACAGCGCGCCGATCGCGCGGTGCGCGACGGGGAGCGTGCGCTCCTTCGACCCCTTGCCCAGGCAGCGTACCCACGCCGGACCGGGGTCCAGGTGGAGGCTGTCCATGTTCAGGGAGACGAGCTCCGTGACGCGCATGCCGGTCGCGTACATCAGCTCGAGCATCGCCGCGTCGCGGACTGCCTCCGCGGAGTCGTACTTCTTCGGCTCCGCCAGCAGCGCGTCCACCTCGTCCGTGCTCATGGGCTTCGGCACGGGCTTGGGTGCGCGCGGCGAGTCGATCTGCGCGGTGGGGTTGGAGGTCAGGTCGCCGTGGTCGAGGAGGAACGCGCAGAAGGACTTCACGGCCGCGACCTTGCGCGCCACGGTGGCCTTCGCGTAGGAGCGCTGGTTGAGGTCGGCGATGAATGCCATCACCACGTTGCGGTCGATCGCCTTCGGCGACAGGCCGCCCTCGCCGGTACTGGCGGCGACGAACTTCGCGAAGCCCGTCAGGTCGTTGCGGTACGCGTCCGTCGTGTTCTTCGACGATCCGCGTTCGGCCGACAGGTAGTGCAGAAAGTCGTCGACTCGGTCTTGCACCGACGAACCTCGCTCAATCCGCCCGCGCGACGTTGGTGGGTCGCGTCTTCAGCCGGGGCGAGCAGTCGCCCCGACAGCCTGCGTTGTCGGATGGAGCGTGTTGCCCCCCGCCGGGCGTCATGTATACCGGGTGCGCCGGGTGATGTCTACATAACCACGTGATACGCCGCGTTGAGATCGAGGAAACAGCACCGCGCTCAGGTTCGTTTCGACGCTTGTCGCGTCCGCAGAATTCTTCCTAGAGCGAGCGCTTGATCGTCTCCGCGAGGCGCTGCGTGAAGCCGACGGTGGCAGCGATCTCGCTGACGTCCGCCTCGCGGATCGCCTTCACGGATCCGAACTTGCGGATCAGCGCCTTCTTACGCTTCGGGCCGATGCCGGGGATCGAGTCGAGCACGGACTGCGTCGCCGCCTTGCCGCGCAGGTTGCGGTGGTACGTGATCGCGAAGCGGTGCGCCTCGTCGCGGATGCGCTGGACGAGGTAGAGCGCCTCCGACTGGCGCGGCAGCACGATCGACTCGGACACGTCGGCGACGAAGATCTCCTCCTCGCGCTTGGCGAGACCGCAGACCGGCACGTCGCGCAGGTCGAGGTTGCGCATCACGTCCAGCACGGCGCCGAGCTGCCCCTTGCCGCCGTCGATGATCACCAGGTCGGGGACCTCGTCCCAGGGGGAGAGGTCTTCCGGCTCCTCGTTCTCCACGGGCGGATCGGCGACGGCGGCCGTCTCGTCCGTCACCTCAGCGGCGGCGGTCAGGTCGCGCTCGGCGCGGCGGCGTTCGGCGATCCGCTTGAACCGGCGGGTCAGCACCTCGTGCATGGAGGCGAAGTCGTTCTGGCCCTCCACCGTCTTGATGCGGAACCGGCGGTACTGGCTGGTGGCGGGGTGCCCGTCCTTGAAGACGACCATGGAGGCGACGGTGTTCGTCCCCTGGATCGTCGAGATGTCGTAGCACTCGATGCGGTTCGGGCGGGCGGGGAGGTCCAGTTCCTCCTGGAGCAGGGAGAGCGCGGCTTCCGTCTTGTCGCGGTCGGCGACCCAGCGGACGTGGTGCATGCGGAGCGCCTCGCGGGCGTTGTCCTCCGCGCTGGAGACGAGGCCGCGCCGCTCGCCGCGCACCGGCACGGCCACCTCCACGGAGCGGCCGCGCTGCTCCCGGAGCATCGTCTCGATCTGCTCGCGGTCGGCGGGCTCGATGGACAGGAGCAGCGTGCGCGGGACGTACGTCGCGGACTCGTAGAACTGCGCGAGGAACGCGCCCAGCACCTCCGCGTCGCTGGCGTCCTGCGTGCCCTCCAGCATGAACGAGTCGGTGTCCGCGACCACGGTGCCGCGCACGAAGAACACCTGCACGCAGGCCTCGTCATCGTGCCGGGCGAGGCCGAAGACGTCGGCGTCCAGCGGCGTGGTGGTCGCCATCTGCTGGCGCTCGGTGACGCGGCGGATCGCCTCCGCCTGGTCGCGCAGCCGCGCGGCGCGCTCGAAGTCGAGCGCGTCGGAGGCGCGCTCCATCTCCGCGATCACGTGCCGGCGCACCTCGTCGGAGCGGCCCTCCAGGAACAGGATCGTCTCGTCGATGACGTCCCGGTACTCCTCGGGCGTGCAGTACGCGGTGCAGGGGGCGATGCAGCGCTTGATGTAGTAGTCCAGGCACGGCCGGGGATCCGTGCCGGTGATCTCCTTCGTGCAGGAGCGCCACGGGAAGAGCTTTTTGACCACGTCCAGCGTGCGTCGGACGGAGCCGGCGGAGGCGTACGGGCCGAAGTAGCGGGCGCCGTCGTCCTCCACGCGGCGCGTGATGGTGACGCGCGGCCACGGGTGCTGGACGTCCACCTTCAGGTACGGGTAGTGCTTGTCGTCCTTCAGCCGGACGTTGTAGATGGGCTGGTGGCGCTTCACCAGCGTCGCCTCGAGGTGGAGGGCCTCCGCCTCGTTCCTCGTCACCACGTGCTCGATGACGCGCACGACCTCTGCCAGCGCGCGCACCTTGGGCTCCAGGCTCCGCGCGGAGCCGAAGTAGGAGCGCACGCGGTCGCGCAGGCGCGTCGCCTTGCCGATGTAGACGACGTCGCCCCGGGCGTCTCGCATGATGTAGACGCCGGGCCGCTCCGGGAGCGAGTGGACCTGGTGGAGCACGGATTCGGCGGGCATCGGATCAATCGTACCGCCGGGCGATCCGGCGTCTCCGTGGGCGAGGCGCCCCTCGATCGGTTCT
>JBFWQJ010000167.1:0-6823 GCA_050249515.1 Dehalococcoidia bacterium
GTCCAGAACTCGGTGGCGACGGCGAACCCCACCCCGGTGGCGAGCATCAGCACCGTCGAGGCGAACAGCAGCCGCCGCCGGCTGAGGCGGTAGCCCAGCAGTCCCACCGCGAGCGTGAGCGCGGCCGATCCGAGCAGCGTCCCCGTGACGATCGCGCTGATCTCGAAGGGGGTGAAGCCGCGTCCCACCAGGTAGGAGGCCAGCATCACGGAGACGAACCCGTCCGCGAAGCCCCGGAGCGCGCGGGCCGTGACCAGGCGGCGCGCATCGGCGGTGGCGCTGGCCGGGAGCAGCCGGAAGCGGGGGGCGGCGGCCGTGTGGATGGGGGCGCTCCTGCCTCGGACGGGCGCCTCGGGGCGCTCCCGGCGTAGGGGCGACTTTACGCCGCGCCTCACATCAGGCAAGGATCGGAGCATGGCACCGATCACCGACCTCCTCGCGCAGGGCCGCACGCTCTCCTTCGAGTTCTCCGCGCCCCGCGACGACGAGGGCGCGCAGCGCCTCGACCGGACGCTGGAACGCCTGTCGGCGCTCCGCCCCTCGTTCATGTCCGTCACCTACGGCGCCGGGGGCACCTCGCGCGGGCCGACGTACGAGGTGGTGGAGCACATCCACCGCGACCTGCACGTCACGACGATGCCCCACCTCACCTGCGTCGCGCATACGCGCGCGGAGATCGAGGGCATCGTTGAGCGCTACCGCGCGCTCGGCACGGAGAACATCCTGGCGCTGCACGGCGACGTGCCGCTGGACGGGCCGGACCACCCGACCGGGGACTTCACGCGCGCCATCGACCTCGTGGCGTTCATCCGGGAGCGCGCGCCGTTCAGCATCGGCGTCGCCGCGCACCCGGAGGGGCACCCCCGCGCGACGTCGCGGGCGGCGGACCTGGACCACCACGCGGAGAAGCTGCGCGCGGCGGACTTCGCCATGACGCAGTTCATCTTCCGCGCGGAGTACTACGAGCGCTTCGTCGAGGAGATGGCGGCGCGCGGCGTGACCACGCCGGTGCTCCCCGGCGTCATGCCCCCGACGAACGCCGAGGGCATCGCCCGCATGTCCGCCGCGAACAACACGGAGTTCCCCGCCGATCTACGAGCGCGCCTCGAGGCCTGCGGCGACGACCTGGCCGCGCGGCGGGAGGTCGGCACAGAGGTGGCGACGCGGCTGTGCGAGGCGCTGCTGGCCGCGGGGGCGCCGGGCATCCACCTCTACACGCTGAACTTCTCGGAGCCGGCCCGCACGATCGCCCGTAACATCGCGGCGACGCTGGGCCGCGAGGCGACCGTCCTCGACTAGCCGCCGGGGGTCGTGGTCGAGCGGGCGCGCTCGTAGTTGAGGTTCGGCGCGAGCCAGCGCTCGGCCTCATCGAGGCTCCAGCCCTTGCGCCGCGCGTAGTCCTCCACCTGGTCGCGCTCGATGCGCCCGACGCCGAAGTAGCGCGCCTGCGGGTGGCTGAAGTAGTAGCCGCTCACGGCGGCGCCCGGCGTCATCGCGAAGGACTCGGTGAGTTCGATGCCGGCGTTCGCCTCGGCGGCGAGCAGGTCGAAGAGCGTGCGCTTCTCGGTGTGGTCGGGGCAGGCGGGGTAGCCCGGCGCGGGGCGGATGCCGCGGTACCGCTCCGCGATCAGCGCCTCGTTGTCCAGCGCCTCGTCCGGGGCGTAGCCCCAGAACTCGCGGCGCACGCGCTGGTGGATACGCTCCGCGAGCGCCTCCGCGAGGCGGTCCGCGAGCGCCTTCAGCATGATCGAGGAATAGTCGTCGTGCGCCGCCTCGAAGGCCGCCACGCGCTCCTCCACGCCGATCCCGGCGGTGACGGCGAAGCCGCCGAGCCAGTCCGGCACCTCGCTGCTGCGCGGCGCGATGAAGTCCGCGAGCGCGTAGTTCTCCGCGCGCCCGCGGTCCCGGCCGGTCTGCTGGCGCAGCGTGTGCACCACCGCGCGCACCTCGGCCCGGTCGTCGGCCGCGTAGACCTCGATGTCGTCGCCGACGCTGTTGGCCGGCCAGAGGCCGATCACCGCGCGGGCACGCACCCAGCGCTCATCGATGATGCGGCGGAGCATCGCCTGCGCGTCGCCGAAGACGGAGCGCGCGGATTCGCCGACGACCGCGTCGTCCAGGATCTTCGGGTACGTGCCCTGCAGCTCCCAGGTCTGGAAGAAGGGCGTCCAGTCGAGGAACTCCACGAGCTCCTCGAGCGGGTAGTCGTCGAAGACGGTCAGGCCGGGGACCTGCGGGCGGGGCGGGGCATAGGCGCCGTCCCACGCGACGGGCGCCGGGTGCGCGCGCGCCTCGTCGATGCGGTAGCGGTCGGCGGCGTCGTTGCGAGCCTGGTGCGCGGTGCGGATCACGTCGTACTCCGCGCGGACCTCGGCGGCGTAGGACTCCGCCTGCGTCTCCGAGAGCAGGTGCGACACGACGCCGACGGCGCGCGAGGCGTCCTGCACGTAGACCACGGGGCCGCTGTAGTTCGGCGCGATCTTCACGGCGGTGTGCGCGCGGCTGGTGGTCGCGCCGCCGATGAGCAGCGGCGTCTTGAAGCCCTGCCGCTCGATCTCGGAGGCGAAGTACGCCATCTCCTCCAGGCTCGGCGTGATGAGCCCGGACAGGCCGATGACGTCCGCGCCCTCCGCCTTCGCGGTCTCGATGATCCGCGCGGCCGGCACCATCACACCGAGGTCGATCACCTCGTAGTTGTTGCACTGCAGCACGACGCCGACGATGTTCTTGCCGATGTCGTGCACGTCGCCCTTCACGGTGGCGAGCACGATCTTCCCGTTGGAGCGCGTGTCGCCCTCCGCCTTCAGCGCCTCGATGTACGGGAGCAGGTGCGCGACCGCCTTCTTCATGACGCGCGCGCTCTTCACGACCTGCGGCAGGAACATCTTGCCGGCGCCGAACAGGTCGCCCACGACGCCCATGCCGTCCATGAGCGGCCCCTCGATGACCTCGAGGGGGTGGCCGACCTGCGTCCGGATCTCCTCCGTGTCGTCGACGATGAACTCGTCGATGCCGTTGACCAGGCCGTGCGTGATGCGCTCCGCGGCCGTGCCCTGCCGCCACGACAGGTCGGGGGCGGCCGCCTGCTGCCCGCCGCCGCGGTACTCCTCGGCGATCGCGAGGAGGCGCTCGGTGGCGTCCGCGCGGCGGTTGAGGATGACGTCCTCGCAGCGGACGCGCAGGTCCTCCGGGATCTCCTCGTACACCGGGAGCTGACCGGCGTTCACGATGCCCATGTCCATGCCGGCCTGGATCGCGTGGTACAGGAACACGGCGTGCATCGCCTCGCGCACGCGGTCGTTGCCGCGGAAGGAGAAGGAGACGTTGGATACGCCGCCGGAGACGTGCGCGTACGGCAGGTGCGTCTTGATCATGCGCGTCGCGTCCATGAACGCCACGGCGTAGTCGTTGTGCTCCTCGATGCCCGTCGCTACCGCGAAGATGTTGGGGTCGAAGATGATGTCCTCAGGCGGGAAGCCGAGGCGGTCGACCAGCAGGCGGTAGGACCGCTCGCAGATCTCGTACTTGCGCTCCGCCGTCTCCGCCTGGCCCTGCTCGTCGAACGCCATGACCACCACGGCCGCGCCGTAGCGCCGCACCAGGCGGCCGCGCTGCAGGAATTCTTCCTCGCCCTCCTTGAGCGAGATGGAGTTGACGATCGCCTTGCCCTGCACGCACTTCAGGCCCGCCTCGATCACGCTCCACTTGGAGGAGTCGATCATGATCGGCACGCGGCTGATGTCCGGCTCCGCGGCGACGAGGTTCAGGAAGCGGACCATCGCGGCTTCCGCGTCCAGCATGCCCTCGTCCATGTTGACGTCGATGATCTGGGCGCCGGCCTCCACCTGCTGCCGCGCGATGTCCAGCGCCGCCTCGTAGTCGCCGTTGACGATCAGCCGGCGGAAGCGCGCGGACCCGGCGACGTTGGTGCGCTCGCCGATGTTGACGAAGACGGCGGTCTGCTGGCCCGCGTCCAGCGCGTCGTCTCGCGCGTCGCCGGGCAGGGCCGTCATCGGGCGACCTCGAACGGCTCCATCCCGGCGAGGCGGAGGCGCGGCTCCACGCGGGGCGGGACGCGCGGCGGCAGGCCGCGCACGGCGTCCGCGATCGCGCGGATGTGCTCCGGCTTCGTCCCGCAGCAGCCCCCGACGATGTTCACGAGGCCGGACTGCGCCCACTCCCCCATCTTCGTGGCCATGTCGGACGGGGTCTCGTCGTAGCCGCCGAACTCGTTGGGCAGGCCCGCGTTCGGGTACGCGGAGACGCCGGTGTCCGCGACGCGCGACAGCTCCGCGACGTACTCGCGCATCTGCGAGGGGCCGAGGGAGCAGTTGAGGCCGATCGCCAGCGGCTGCGCGTGGCGCATGGAGTTCCAGAACGCCTCCACCGTCTGCCCGGAGAGGTTGCGCCCGGAGAGGTCCACCACGGAGCCCGAGATGATGAGCGGGAGCGTGACGCCCAGCTCCTCGTACACCTCGTCGATCGCGAAGATCGCCGCCTTCGCGTTCAGCGTGTCGAAGATCGTCTCGACCAGCAGGATGTCCGCGCCGCCGTCGATGAGCCCGCGGGCGGCCTCCGCGTACGCGACGCGCAACTCGTCGAACGTCACGCCGCGCGCACCGGGGTCGTTCGCGTCCGGGGAGATCGAGGCGGTGCGGTTCGTCGGGCCGATCGCGCCGGCCACCCACCGCGGCCGGGTCGGGTCGGCGGCGGAGAACTCGTCGGCCACGGCACGGCCCAGCCGGGCGCCCTCGCGGTTCAGCTCGTAGGCCAGCGCCTCCATGCCGTAGTCGGCCTGCGCGATGGAGGTGGAGGTGAACGTGTTGGTGGAGGTGATGTCCGCACCCGCCTCCAGGTAGGCGCGGTGGATGCTGGAGATGATGTCCGGCCGCGTCAGGATCAGGAGGTCGTTGTTGCCCTTCAGGTCGCTGGGCCAGTCCGCGAAGCGCTCGCCCCGGTAGTCCGCCTCGGTCAGTCCGTAGCCCTGGATCAGCACGCCCCACGAGCCGTCGAGGACGAGGATGCGCTCGCGCAGGGCGGCGTGGAGCGCGGCGATGCGCTCCTCGCGGGTGGCGAACGGGACGGCGGACGGGGTGGTGGTCATGCGGGCCGGGGCCTCTCCCTGCCCGTTCCATGATACGGGCGGATCGCCTCACGGGCTTCCCGGGACTCCTCGTGGGGGCCGAGGCTGGACGAACGGCGCGCGGCCCGCGATGCTCGCGCCGAACCCCTCGACCGAGCCGAAGGAGCCCTCATGGCCCGCCTCCCGTACCTGGATGCCAGCGACCTGCGCGAGGAGGACCGCGACCAGCTGGCGCGGCCGATCAACCTCAACCGCGCGCTGGTGCACAGCATCCCCACCTCGCGGCACTTCTGGGACATGGCGAACTGGATCCGCTTCGACGCGACGGTGGACCGCCGCCTGCGCGAGATGGCGATCATGCAGGTGGGCTACGTCACCCGCTCCGCCTACGAGTGGTCGCACCACGTCCAGCTGGGCATGAAGGACTTCGGCGTCTCTGAGGACGACGTCCGAGCGATCATCGCTGAGTCCGAGGGGCGCGACAGCGGCCTGCCCGCCCTCGACCGCGCGGTGCTGCGCCTCACGCGCGAGATGACGCTCACGCGTGTCGGCTCGCGCGAGGCGTTCGAGGAGGTGCGGGCGGCGCTCGGCGAGGCGCAACTGACGGAGCTGCTGGTCACGATCGGCTTCTACCAGACCGTGGTCGCGTACCTCCTGACGATGGAGATCGACGTGGAGCCGGACTACGAGCAGTACCTGGAGCGCTTCCCGCTGCCGAAGGACTAGGGCGCCCGCGCTCCCTCGTCCGTGCCGGGGGGCGATGCTATGCTCCGGCGCATTCGACGCGGTGTCCGGGGAAGACCGGTGCGAAACCGGCGCTGTCCCGCAACTGTGACTCGCTGCGCCATCAGGCGCGGCGGGGAGCCAGAGTACCGGCCCGCGTGACCTTGTCGACCCTGCGAGGACAGGCGACGGCAGGCTGCGCGGCTCACCCCCTCGCACCCCGCCTTCCACCCTGCCCCCTCGCACCAGAGGGGGCGCTTCGTGCCTCCTCGCGTGCAGGAGGTACCCATCATGCCCATGCCCCGGTGCGCCGCCTCGGCGGTGCTCGCCGTGCTGACGATCGTCCTCGCCGCGTGCGCGGACCCACGGTCGTCCGCGACGCCCACTGCGGTGCCGACGGAGACGGTGACCGCCACCGCGACCTCCTCGACGTTCCCGATGACGGTGACGGACTCGGCCGGCGCGTCGGTCACGCTGGCCGGCCCGGCGAAGCGGATCGTCTCGCACTCGCCGGGCGCGACCGAGATCCTGTTCGCGATCGGCGCGGGGGCGCAGGTCCTCGCCGCGGACGAGTTCTCGAACTACCCCGCCGCCGCCCAGGCGCTCCGGAAGGTCAAGTACAGCGACCCCAGCCCCGAGGCCGAGGTGGCGCTGCAGCCGGACCTCGTCATCCTCGCGACGAACCAGAAGGCCGCCGTGGAGCCGTTCCGGCGGCTCGGGCTGCCGGTGCTCTTCAACCAGGAGCCGGACAGCCTCGCCGGGGTGCTTGCCAACGTGCGGCTGCTCGGCCGCCTCACGGGCCACACCGGTGAGGCCGAGGAGCTGGCGACGCGGATGCAGCGGCGCATGGACGCGGTCGCCTCGAAGGTGGCGGACGTGCGCGAGGGGCCGAAGGTGTTCTACGAGCTCAGCGACTCACTGTTCACCGCGGCGCCCCAGACGTTCATCGGCGGCATGATCAGCACGCTCAAGGCGCGCAACATCGCGCAAGGGGCCACGTCGCCCTTCCCGCAGCTG
>JBFWQJ010000168.1:0-6545 GCA_050249515.1 Dehalococcoidia bacterium
CGACGCTCTTCCGATCTCGTCAGGTAGACCTGCACACCGGCCGCCTTCAGGTGCGTCGCGACGCGCTGCGCCATGTCGAGGTTGGAGTCGCGCTCCACGATGCCGTAGGCCGCGGCGCCGCTCTCGTCACCGCCGTGCCCCGGGTCGATCGCGACGACGAAGCCGCTGCGGTCCGTGCGCGGGGGCGCGGAGCCGGGCTGCGCCGGGGCGATCGAGGCGCGGGCCGGACCGGCGTCCGCGGGCGTCGCCTCGGGCGCGACCGGCGTGCCGGTCGGCTCGCTCGCCGCGACGGGCGAGGAGGGCACGGGCGCAGGGGTGTCCCCTCCGCCGGTGCACGCGGTGAGCCAGAGGGTCACGAGCACGGCGGCGAGCATCAACGGCAGGCGGCGGACGGGCAGGGCTGCGGACATCGGTCGGTCCTCGCGCGGGTGGTGGGAGCGCGTGCGCGTGATTGTACGCGAAGGCGGCCCGGATCGCCGGGCCGCCCTCAACGTTCGTCCATCACGAGGCGGTATGGGGAGCGCGGGCCCTGCTACTTCGCCCGCGCGTACTGCACCGGCCAGTCGTGGTCCGCGCCCAGCGCCTTCGCCGCGTGCATCGGCCAGTACGGGTCGCGCAGCTCCTCGCGGCCGAGCAGCACGACGTCCGCGTCGCCGCCGGCGACCACCGCCTCCGCGTGGTTCGGCTCCACGATGAGTCCGACCGCGCCGGTGGGGATGCCCGCGCGCTCGCGCACCTCGCGCGCGAAGCCGACCTGGTAGCCGGGGTATGCGGTCAGCTGCTGGTGCGGCAGGTTGCCGCCGGAGGAGCAGTCGATCATGTCGACGCCCGCGTCCTTCAGCAGCGTGGCGAGCGCCACCGACTGCTCCACGTCCCAGCCATCCTCTACGTACTCGCTGGTGGAGATGCGCACGATCAGCGGCATGGTCGCGGGGATCACCGCGCGGACGGCCTTCGCCACCTCCACCGCGAGCTTCGTGCGCCCGGCGAAGGAGCCGCCGAACTCGTCGTCGCGCTGGTTCGTGTGCGGGGAGAGGAACTCGTGCAGCAGGTAGCCGTGCGCGGCGTGGACCTCGATCACGCGGAAGCCGGCGCGGACGGCGCGCTGCGCCCCCTCGGCGAAGGCGGCGATGACGCCGTGCACCTCGTCCGTGGTGTACGCGCTCGGCACCGGGTAGCCCTCGTTGTACGCGATCGCGCTCGGGCCGCGCACGTCCCAGCCGCCGTCCGCCGGGGCCACCGGCCGGCCGCCGAGCCACGGGCGGTTCGTCGAGGCCTTCCGGCCGGCGTGCGCGAGCTGGATCGCCGGCACCGCGCCGTGCGCCTCGATGAAGCGGGTGATGCGCGTGAACGCCTCGACCTGCTCCTCGTTGTAGATGCCCAGGTCCCACGGCGTGATGCGGCCGTCCGCCGTGACGGCGGTCGCCTCCGTCATGACGAGGCCGGCGCCGCCCACCGCGCGGGAGCCCAGGTGCACCAGGTGCCAGTCCGTGGGCACGCCGTCCGCGGCGTCCGCGGAGTACTGGCACATGGGCGCGACCCAGACGCGGTTCCGCGTCTCGACGCCGCGCAGGCGGATGGGGGTGAAGAGCACGCTCATGGTGAGTCCTCGTGGGGTGCGTCGGAGTGTCGGTTGGAGCGAGCAGAATAGCACGCATACCCCGGTGGGGCATGGCCGGGCACTGTGACGTCGGAGGTGAGAAGTAGGGCGGCCCATCCCCCCTTCCCGTGTCTCGTCGATCAGCGCTACGCGCCGGGGGCGCGGGAAGGGGGGATGAGAAGCGAGGGCTCCGCCCTCGCGCTCCCTCGGGACGAAGGCGCTGCGCGCTTCGGAGGAGGTCAGGCCTCGGCCCCTCTCCCTTCCCGCCCTGCCCCCCGAAGGTGGGGAAAGGGGGTGCCGCGTTCCGGCCCCCTCGCCTGCGAAGCGGGAGAGGGTGGGTGAGGGCCTCCCCCGCCCCGGGCCCTGCCGCTAGCGCGCGAGGACGTCCGAGAGGAAGGCGTCCACCTCGCGGGCGAAGTCGCGCGGGCGGTCGCCGGGGATGTAGCCGCTGGAGCCGGGGACGGTGACGAGGCGCGCGTCCGGCATGACCGCCACCGTGCGCTGGGCGACCTCGGCGGAGAGGAATTTCGTCTCCGCGCCGCGCATCACCAGCGTGGGCACGGTGATCTCGCGCACCAGCGCCCAGAGCTCGGCGGCGCGCCGCTCGTTGTTGGCGGCGCGCTCCTCCTCCGGCACGAGCGCGCCGAGGTCGCGTGGGCGCGGGTCCTGCTTCCACGTCCAGCCCTGCGGCGTCTGCTTCAGCGAGTGCGTCAGGCTGTACTCCAGGTGCTCGCGCCGGCGCGCCGGGTTGAACCGCATCGCGCGCTCCAGGAAGTCCTCGAACCGCTCGAGGATGTCGGTCTCGCGATGGAACTGCTGCGTGGAGCGCCCGCCCTCGCGCATGCTCTCCGGGCCGACGTCCACCATGAGCAGCGCGCTCACGCGCTCCGGGTGCCGCGCGGCATAGCGCATGGCCGCGACACCGCCGAAGGCCATGCCCCCGAGCGCGACGCGGTCCGCGCCGAGGTGCGCCAGGAACGCCTCCACGTCGTCGGTCACCCAGTCCGTGAGGTCGCGCGCGTGCAGCGCCTCCTCGGACATCCAGTCGCTGTCGCCGTGGCCGCGGAGGTCGAGCGCGACGATGTGGTAGCGGTCGCGCAGCAGCAGCGCGGCCATGTCCCACGTGTGCGCCGTCAGCCCGCCGCCGTGGAACAGCACCAGGTGCGGCAGGTGCCCGTTCCCCCAGTCGAGGTAGTGGAAGCGCATCCCGCCGAGCGTCACGAAGTGGTCCGTGGGCAGCACGATCGCCGGTGGGTCCAGTTCGATCGCGGCGGCGCAGGCCGCCATGCGGTCGCGGTAGTCCGGGGCGGGGGCAGAGGTCATGGGAGGGCTCCCCTCGGGCGGGAGCATACACCTCGGCGGCGGGCGGGCTGCTACGGCGTGACGGCGAAGGCGGTGTCGGACGGCGCGCTGTTCCAGTCGCCGCTGATCGCCTCGACGCGGTAGACGAACATCGAGGCCGGTGCGAGGCCGGTGTCGGTGTAGGTGGTCGTGGCGTGCCCCAGCACGGTGATCACCGGCAGGTACTCGGGTTCGCCGGGGTCGAGGCGGTACACGGTGTAGCCGGTGGCGAACGCGCTGGGCGAGGCGGGCCAGTCCAGCTTGATCTGCCCGACCCCAACAGTGTTGGCCAGCAGCGTCACCGGCGGCTCCAGCGTCCCGGAGGAGAGCGTGCCGCCGTTCGCGTGCGTGGCGGTGAACAGGCCCAGGCTGCGCTCGATCGGCACGAGGTACGCCAGCGACAGCGCGACGAGGATCGCCGCCAGCAGGAATCGCCACGACCCGAGCGTGGCGAAGATCCTCGTGCGGTGGTCGCGCATCCACGTCACGGCGGGCATCCGGGTCTGGCTCATCGCTCCGCTGGGGCTACGGGTTGTTGGCGGTCTGCTCCGCGTCGAAGGTGAAGGTGGCGGTCGTGCTGGCGTTCTGGAACGCGTTGCCGGTGGCCAGCGGCAACTGCACCTTGAAGCACAGCGTCTCGTTCACCCCGGCGTTCAGCGTGCGGTCGCCGGCCTGCGCGCCCTGCGCGTTCGACCCGATGGCGCCGAGGGCGAGCGACGCGGGGCCGTAGAGGATCGCGCCATCCTCGGCGGAGCAGAGGGCGCCCGTCTTGATGCGGATCGTCAGCTCCAGCTGGCCGGAGAGCCCCTTGCCGTCCGCGTTCGTCGCGGCGGTGCTCATGGCGTAGCGCATGGGCAGCGTGCCGTTGTTCGTGATGATCAGCGGGGAGATGACGGAGTCCCCCGGGGCCATGTTCGCCAGCGTGACCGCCGCAGAGCCCGGCGAGCCGTCGATCACGACCGTGCCGGAGCCGAACACGTTCGCGGCGTTGGCCTCCGAGTCCGTGAACACGGCGAGGCTGTCGGCGGCGACGTAGGAGCCCATCATGCCGGCCGTGAGCAGCGACGCGAGTGCCAGTCTGAACATGCGGGTTCGGCTCCGTCTTTCTTACTGCACCAATCTTCGGGCGTCCTCCACGCGGCACACAGGCACCCGCCTGCGGGCTCTCCCTACTCTTAACCAACGCCCTCCCGCATCCTCGGACGCCGCCTCCGGGCCGTTTCCCGCACGCGATCCGGTCGCTCCGAGGGGCCCCGGGGGCGGAAATCAGGGGTGTCCCCGATACGCGGCCTAGGCGAACACCCGCACCCTCACAAGGCGAACCCCCAGCGGGGACGCTCGAGCCCCCCGACCGGCGCCCACCGGCGCCCTGACAGGGGTTCGGCTGACGGGAACCAGGTGTCGCGGATGGTCCAGGGCCACTCGGTCGGCAGCGACTCGCTCCTCGCGGGCCTCGGGCGCACGCTCCGGGCGCGCGAGACGTGGCGCGTCGCGTCGCGTCAGTTGCTGATGGTCGTGTCCGCGCTCGTCACGCTGAGCGTGCTCGCCGCGGCGGTCCCCACGTTCTTCGGCATGGACTCCTTCATCATCGACGGCGGCTCGATGCGCCCGGCCGTCCCGGCGGGCGCGCTCGTCGTCGCGAAGCGCGTGGACCCGGCGGCGGTGCAGCCGGGCGACATCATCACGTTCCGCCACTCCACGTCGCCGGACACGCCCGTCACGCATCGCGTGGTGAAGGTGCTGCGCGAGGCGGACGGCACCACCAACCTGTTGACGAAGGGCGACGCGAACTCCACCGCCGACCCCGAGCCCGTGGCGACCGACCTCCCCGTGTCGCGCATGGTCTACAGCCTCCCCTACGCCGGGTACGTGCTGGAGTTCTCCCGCACGACCGCCGGCAAGGGGACGCTCATCGTTGTCCCCGCGCTGCTGCTCCTGCTGAGCATCGGCCGGTCCTCGAAGTCCCACGAAGCGAGCGAAGCGGCCACACCGGTGCCCGCGCCGACAAAGGTTGCCGACATGGTCTCCGCGAACTCCGCCCAGCCGATCCCCGCATCCGCGCTGGAACGCCTCGCCCAGGCGCCGGCCGCCCCCGCGCCGCGACCCGGCCTGATGCGCCGCCTGGCCGCCGCCTTCAGCGACGACACGCCGCCCGCGCCGGCCCCCGCCGCCTTCGAGGCCCCCGCCCCCGTCGCCCCTCCCGCGAACGTCTCCCCGATGCCCGCCGCGGCGCCGATGCAGGCGCCGATGCAGGCGCAGGCCTACGCCCAGCAGCAGCCGCAGCAGCAGCCGGCCGCTCCGCAGTACGCGGCCCCGTACGCGCCCCCGGCCGCCTACCAGCAGCCGGCGTACCAGCAGCCCGCCTACGCTCAGCCCACGTACGCCCAGCCCGCCTACCAGCAGCCGTCCTACACGCAGCCCTCGTACGTCGCGTACCCGCCGCCGGCGTTCGCGCCGGCGCAGGCCGCGGCCCAGCCCGCCCAGCCGGCGATGGCCCAGCCCGCGATGGCCCAGCCGGCGACCGAGCCGATGAGCCCGCCGATGGCCGCGCCGAACGTGGCGCAGGCGATGGCACAGGCCTCGGCCGCGCGCGTGTTCGAGGGCGTGGTCGACCCGGACGGCGGCTCCTCGCTGCTGCACCTCACCCGGCTGCGCCTCCGCTCCGTGGCGCGCCTCGGCGACATCATGCGGACGTTCAACCAGGTGGAGACGGAGGCGGCGCCGCTGCTCAACCTCGTCACCGACCTGGACCAGGTGCGCCGCCGCTTCGCGCACAACCTGGACGAGGCGATGCGCCCGCTGGCGGAGTTCGCCGACCGGTGGGACGAGAACCTGGTGCAGCTCCAGCAGCGCATGGAGGGCGAGCTCCCGCAGCAGATCGACCTGAACGCGGAACGCCGCCGCATCGCGGAGCTGCGCGCGCAGATCCCGGAGCGCCACTCGCGGTTGCTCGACCAGTTCGAGATCGAGAAGCAGGCGATCGATGCGGCGCTGACTGTGTTCGATGACCAGGTGGCGAAGCTGGAGACGCAGCTCACCGCCGCTCGCCGCACCGCCGAGGTGATCGGCGACAGCATGCGCACGGCCGACTTCGCGCGGACGGTGGAGTTCCTCCGCCGCCGGACGGAGACGCTGGCGCTCCTCGCGGAGCGCGGCGCGGCGACCCCGGAGGACATCTCCGACGCGCTGCCCCCCGCCTCCGTGCTCGCCGCGGACGACGAGGAGATGCTGGCGAACTCCCCGTACCTCGCCTCCGTCATCGCGATCCTCGAGGACGAGGGCGCGACGGAGGAGCCGCGCCGGGCGGGCTGGGGCGCCGCCTAGCCGCGCCCCCGGACGGGGCCGTTCCGTGGCATCCTGTCAGGGCCACGGAGAGGACCGACCGATGAGCGAGAGCACCCCCACCCCGGCCGCCCAGCAGGCGCCGAGCGCCGACACGGGCCGCATGCCCACGATCTTCCTGGCGCACGGGTCGCCCGCGACGGTCGCGGACGGGTCGTGGATGGGCCAGCTGAACCAGTGGGCGGCGGACATGCCGCGCCCGAAATCGGTGCTGATGATCTCCGCGCACTGGGAAGAGCGCCCGCTCACGATCGGCGCGACC
>JBFWQJ010000169.1:0-6491 GCA_050249515.1 Dehalococcoidia bacterium
GCCGCGCGGACCCCCTCGCTCACGAAGGCGGGCCCGCCCACGACCAGCAGCACGAAGCGCCCACCGGCGTCCTGCGCCCAGATGCCCGACGCGCCGCCCGCGACCGCGGCCGCCTCCAGTTCGGCGAGCGTGCCGCCCATGAACACGACCCCGGCGAGGCCGCCGGCGCTGTACCGCGGGGCGCTGGCGAAGCCCGCTGCCTGTGCCTCGGCGATGCCGCCGCCGGTGCCGAGCACGGTCGCGAGGAGGGCGATGACGACGAGGATGCGGCGCATGGACGGTGGCCTCCACAGGGCGTTGCGCGCAGGGTGTGGCGCGGGCCTCCTCGATCATCCGAGGACGCGGGGCGGCGCGGGAGAGGCCGGAGTCCCCTGACGCTCGGGACTTCGCTCCCCGCTAGGCCTCGACCGCCCCGGCGGCGGTGCGGCCGGGGTGCCTCGGCGGGCCGCCGAGGACGAGCATCGCGACGGTACTGAGGCCGCCGAGGATTGCGAACACGAGCAGGGCGTCGTGGTAGCTGTGGGTCCGGTCGTACACCCACGCCGCGAAGAACGGCCCGCCCACGCTCATCATCAGGTCGAAGGGCGCCGTGTAGCCGCGCAGCGTGGCGATGTTGCTCCGCCCGAAGTAGTCCGGCCAGATCTGCAGCCGCAGCTGCAACATCCCGCCCGCCGCCACCCCGAAGATCAGCACCGCGCCGTACGCGATCGTGATCGTCGGCGCCCACAGCGTCAGCGCCGTGCCCAGCGTGCCGATGAGGCCGAGCAGCACGTAGCAGAACTGGATGTGGTAGCGGTCGCTCAGCCCCGCCCACACGAACCTCGCGATGAACGTGCCGATGATGAAGCTCGTGGAGGCGATCGCCGCATCCTGCGGGCTCAGGCCTCGACTGAGGAAGAACGCGATGACGTGGGTCATGAACGCGGGGCCGGCCAGCGCGATGAGCGGGATGATGATCGCCAGCGCCCAGAACGCGCGCGTGCGCACCGCCTCCGCCGGCGTCCACTCCACCTCCGTGCGGTAGGGCGCCCAGCGCCGCGCGGGCGCGGGGGTGGAGGTCGCCTCGCCGGTCGCCTCGCGCGGGGCGGGGGCGGCGTCACCGTCGGGCAGCAGGCCCACCGACTCAGGGCGGGGACGCCAGAGCACCGCGGCGGGCAGGCCGACGAGCAGCACGAGCACCGCGCCCAGCGCGAACCACGTCGCGCGCCAACCCGCGTGGATCACCAGGTACTGCGCGAGCGGCACGCCGACGATGCCCGAGATCGGGATGCCGAGGGACACGAGCCCCGCCGCGAACGCGCGTCGCCGCACGAACCACTCGGCGACGCCGCTGGAGATGCCGATCACCTGCACCATCGGCCGGGTGACGCCGTTCACGATGCCGAAGATGAGGTAGTAGACCCACAGGCTGTGCACGCCCGCGATCGCCATCGTCGTGACGCCGCCCACGATGCCCGACAGCGCCATCGGCCAGCGCGACCCGTACCGGTTCGCGATCCGCCCCAGGAACGGCGACACCAGCGCCGCCGTGATCGAGGCGGGGATGCTCGCCCCTACGATCGAGGTGCGCGACCAGCCGAGGTCCTCGGACATGGGCACCAGCAGCACGGTCAGTCCGTACTGCCCGGCGATCGTCCCCCCGAACTGTGCGAGGAAGCACACCCCGACGATCACCCAGCCGTAGAAGAAGCGAGGCCGCGTGGTCGGGGGCGCGGAGTCCGCCGTCTGGCTCATCGGGCCACCCTCCCCTCGCTGCTCGCGGCGGCATCGTAGTCCTCGGCGGCGTCAGGGTCAGGTGGCGGCGGACGATCGGTGCGGACACGCAACGGGGGAGGCCAGCGGCCTCCCCCGTGACGTTCCCTCCGGGGCGTGCTGGCTAGCTGCAGCCGCTCGTCGCGCCGCAGTTCATGCACTTCAGGCAGGTGCCGTTGCGCACCATCATCAACTGGCCGCACTCCTCGCACGGGTCGCCTTCGAAGCCCTTCTGACGGGCCTCGAGGATCGCCTCGCGCTCCTGCAGGAGCGTGGCGTTCACCGTCAGCGTCGCCGTGGTCGCCTGGACCGAGGCGGCGACCGCCACGGGCGCGGCCACCGGGGCAGGGCGCGGCGCGACGGGCGCGACCGGGGCCACCGGCGCCGCGAGGGCGACCGGGGCGGTCACGGCGGCCTCGGCGGCGGCCTGCTGCACGTCGTCCGCCTGGTAGTCCGTGACGGACTCCTGCGCGCCGACGTGGGCCAGCTCGTCCCGGTCGAGGTACGTCACCGCGAGCTCGCGGAAGATGTAGTCGATGATCGAGGACGAGAACTTGATCCGGTCGTGACCGGCCACGGGGCCGGACGGCTCGAACTTCGTGAAGACGAAGGTGTCCACGAACTTCTCCAGCGGCACGCCGTACTGCAGGCCCATGGACACGGAGATCGCGAAGCAGTTCATGAGCGCGTTGAACGCGGCGCCGTTCTTGGCGGTGTCCACGAACAGCTCGCCCAGGCGCGGCTTCTCGCCGGGGCGGCGCTCGAACTCACCCGTGTGGATGTAGATCGTGTGGCCGCCCACCTTCGCCTTCTGCGTGTACCCGGCGCGGCGCGAGGGCAGCGCCTCGCGCTCGCCGCGCGTCAGGCCGACCATGCGCTCGGCCGCGGCGATCACCGCGTCCACCGGCATGTTGTCCGCCAGCTCCTCATCCTCGTACAGGTCGAGGTCGTCGAAGGCCATGCCGGCGAGGGGCTGCGAGAGCTTGGAGCCGTCCCGGTAGAGGGCGAGCGCCTTCACCATGGTGTCCGCGGCGGCCATGTAGACCTCCTTGACGTCCTGGACGGTGGCCTCGTTCGGCATGTTGATCGTCTTCGAGATCGCGCCCGAGATGAACGGCTGCGCGGCCGCGAGGATCCGCACGTGCGCCATGGGGGCGATGTAGCGCGTGCCGTACTTGCCGCACTTGTTGGCGCAGTCGAAGACCGGGTAGTCCTGCTCCGCGAGGAACGGGGCGCCCTCGATCGTCATGCGGCCGAGGATGTGGTCGTTCGCCTGCTCCACCTGCTCCTTCGTGAAGCCGAGCGCCTCCAGCATGTTGAAGCCGGGGGTGCGCATCTGCTCGTCCGTGAAGCCCAGCGTGTCGCGGCAGAAGTCGTCACCGAGCGTGAAGCGGTTGAAGACGAACGAGATGTGGAACGCGGTCTTCAGCGCCTGCTCCAGCAGGTCCAGCGCCGGCTGGGTGAAGCCCTTCTGCGCCAGCGAGTTGCGGTTGATGTGCGGGGCGCCCTCCAGCATCTGCGTGCCGACGCAGTACTCCACGATCGCCTTGATCTGCTCCTTCGTGTACTCCAGGCGCTTCAGGGCGGTGGGGACGGACTCGTTGATGATGCGGAAGTAGCCGCCGCCGGCGAGCTTCTTGAACTTCACCAGCGCGAAGTCCGGCTCCACGCCGGTGGTGTCGCAGTCCATCAGCAGGCCGATGGTGCCCGTGGGCGCGATGAGCGAGGCCTGCGCGTTGCGGTAGCCGTACTCCTCGCCCAGCCGCAGGGCGCGCGTCCAGGCGTCCTGCGCTGCCTGCAGGAAGTCCGCCGGGCAGAGGTCCTGGTCGATGCCCTTCGGGAGGACGGTGAGGCCCTCGTAGCGGTCCGTGGGGGCGTTGTAGGCGGCGCGGCGGTGGTTGCGGATGACGCGCAGCATCGCCTCGCGGTTCTCGGCGAACTTCGGGAACGCGCCCAGCTCACGCGCCATCTCCGCGGAGGTGGCGTAGGAGACGCCGGTCAGGATCGACGTGAGCGCGCCGGTCCACGCCAGCGCCGCGTCGGAGTCGTACGGGATGCCCTCCAGCATCAGCAGCGCGCCGAGGTTGGCGTAGCCGAGGCCGAGCGTGCGGTAGTCGTACGACTGCTGCGCGATCGTCGGGCTGGGGAACTGCGCCATGAGCACCGAGATCTCGAGCACGATCGTCCACAGCCGCGTCGCGTGCTCGTAGCCCTCGAGGTCGAACTCGCCGGAGTCGAGGTCGGTGAAGGCCAGCAGGTTGAGCGACGCCAGGTTGCAGGCGGTGTCGTCCAGGAACATGTACTCGGAGCAGGGGTTGGAGCCGTTGATGCGGCCGCCGCCCGGGCTCGTGTGCCACTCGTTGATCGTGGTGTCGTACTGCAGGCCGGGGTCGGCGCTCTGCCACGCGGCGAGGGCGATGCGGTCCCACAGCTCGCGCGCGCGCAGGCTCTTGTGGATGCCCCGGTCGCCGGTGCGGCGCGTGAGGTTCCACGAGCGGTCGTGCCGCACCGCGTCCAGGAAGTCCGCGGTCACGCGCACGGAGTTGTTGGAGTTCTGGCCGGAGACGGTGTTGTACGCCTCACCCTGCCAGTCCGTGTCGAACTCGTGGAAGTCGATGAACTCGGCGCCCTGCTCGGCGAGCTGGAGGACGCGCTGGATGTAGACCTCCGACACGCCGTCCGCGCGCGCGCCGCGGATCGCCTTGCGGAGGTCGCGGTTCTCCTTCGCGTCCAGGCCGTCCACGGTCGCCTCGAAGACCGCCTGCAGGTGGCGGCGCGTGACGCGCGCGCCGGTGACCAGCGCGGCGACCTTCTGCTCCTCGTTGGCCTTCCACTCGATGAACTGCTCCACGTCCGGGTGGTCGGCGTCCACGATCACCATCTTCGCCGCGCGGCGCGTGGTGCCGCCGGACTTGATGGCGCCCGCGGCGCGGTCACCGATCTTGAGGAACGACATCAGGCCGGACGACTTGCCGCCGCCGGAAAGCGACTCGTCCTCGCCGCGGATGTTGGAGAAGTTGGAGCCGGTGCCGGAGCCGTACTTGAAGATGCGCGCCTCGCGCGTCCACAGGTCCATGATGCCGCCCTCGTTGACGAGGTCGTCCGCCACGGACTGGATGAAGCAGGCGTGCGGCTGAGGGCGCTCGTACGCGTTCGTGGAGCGCATCAGGGCGCCCGTCTTCGGGTCCACGTAGCTGTGACCCTGGGCGGGGCCGGTGATGCCGTAGGCCCAGTGCAGGCCGGTGTTGAACCACTGCGGCGAGTTGGGCGCGGCCTTCTGCGACGCCATCATCGCGCAGAGTTCGTCGTAGAACGCGCGCGCGTCCTCCTCCGTGTCGAAGTAGCCGTGCTTCCAGCCCCAGTACGTCCACGTGCCGGCGAGGCGGTGGAACGTCTGGCGCGCGTCGGCCTCGCCGCCCATTGCGGTGCCGGCGGCGGGGACGCGGCGCTGCAGCCACTCCGGCACGCCATCCTCGGCGACGGCGACGGTCTCCGCGGGCACGCCGGCCTTGCGGAAGTACTTCTGCGCCATGATGTCCGTCGCCACCTGCGAGAACTGCGCCGGCATGTCGATGTCGCGCGCCTCGAAGACCACGGAGCCGTCCGGGTTGACGATGCGGGAGGTGCGCTTGGCGAAGGGCACGCCCGCGTAGGGGCCCTGCTCGGCGGTGCTGAAGCGTCGCGGAATGCGCATCGGGGGGACCTTTCTCCTCGCCCGGAGGGTCGAGTGATGGCCCGTCGCGAAACCCAAGTTCTTGTGGTGGGCGGGCGGCGGAAGTACTAGATCTTGTGGATAACCGTTTAGGCGCTTGAGCATCTGCTCGGAGGCGCGAGGGCGATGATTGATCCCCTCGGCAAGGCCTGTCAATGCGATCGATCGGGTGATCAAAAATAACCTGACAACAGTCGAGCACCGTAGATTCAGGCGCTGTCATAAGGTGCGAGGATCACCCAGAATTCCCTGGAGACCAGCCGTTCACGTGCGCGTTACATCCGGCGGCAGCGCGACACCTCGCCGCGCTTCGCGGCTCGTCGCGAGGCGTCCCGCGGCCGTCTCGGTGGCGACGTGAGGGCGCGGTGAGCGGTGCGTGGAACCCGCGCGTGTGGACAACCCGCGGCGCTCCGGGGCTACCCGGCCCGGCGTTACCCCTGCCCGACCAGCGCCTCCAGCGCCTCGACCGTCGAGGGGATGCGGCCGCTGAGGTTGCGGCGGCCCGAGGGGGTGACGAGGACGTCGTCCTCGATGCGGACGCCGATGCCCTGGAGGCGCTTCGGGACGCGCGGTGCGTCCGTGGCGAGGTAGAGGCCCGGCTCCACGGTCAGCACCATCCCGGGGACGAGCGGCGTCGACTTGCCGTTCGCGCGGTAGATGCCGGCGTCGTGGACGTCGAGGCCGAGCCAGTGGCTGGTGCCGTGCATGAAGTACGGACGGTAGGCGTCGCGCTCGATGTTGCTCTGGACGGAGCCTCGGAGGATGCGCAGGTCGATCAGCCCCTGTACGAGCACCTTCAGCGATGCATCGTGCACGGAGTGGAAGGTCACGCCCGGCCGGACGCGCGCGATGCCGGCGGCCTGCGCCTCCCACACGATCTGGTAGACGTCGCGCTGCGCCGGGGTGAACTTGCCGTTCGCCGGGAACGTGCGCGTCACGACCGCGCCGGAGTAGTCGACCTCCGCGCCGGGGTCGAGGAGCAGCAGGACGCCGACCTCGAGGCGCGCGCGCTAGGCGGGGTAGTGCA
>JBFWQJ010000170.1:0-6466 GCA_050249515.1 Dehalococcoidia bacterium
CAACCTGCACCGCCGCGCGGGTCAGCGGTCGCTGACGGAGATCCACGGCAACCGCCAGTGGGTGCGCTGCCTGATGTGCGGCCGGCGCTGGCCGCGCCTGGAGTTCCCGGTGGTCGTGGACGCCCTGCCGCCCCGCTGCACGGAGGACGGCTGCCAGGGCATCGTGAAGTCGGACACGGTGATGTTCGGCGAGCCGATCCCGCCGCACGCGCTGCAGCGCTGTGCGGCGGAGACGTGGGAGACGGACTGCTTCATGACCGTGGGCACCTCCGCCGTGGTCTACCCCGCCGCGCAGTACCCGCAGGACGCCGCCCGCCGCGGCGTCCCGGTGATCGAGGTGAACCCGGAGCCCACCGCGCTCACGGACCTGGCCACGATCGTCGTGCGGATGCCCTCCGGCGAGGCGCTCCCGCGCCTGGTGCGCGCCGTCCGCCGCCGCCTCGACCTCCCGCTCGACGGCCCTGCCGGCGGGGCCTCGCGCGCCACCTCGTGACGCGCGAGCCGTTCCAGTCGCGCCCGCCCGCGCGCCGGCACGAGCCGCTCGGCCTGCTGCTCGGCACGGACGACGGGCTGCTGCAGGTGGTGCCCGGCGCCGCGCCGGAGCGCGGCATCGACGGCCCGCGCATCGTCTCCGTGGACGCGCGCGAGGGCCTCGCCGCCGCCGCTGGGCCGGACGGCGTCTGGGTGCACGTGGCCACCGCGGGCGGCGGGCGCTGGCGGCAGGTGTGGCAGGGCGACGCGCGCCTGGTGCAAATCGAAGGCGACACGATCTACCTCGGCACCGGCGACGGCCGCATCCTGCTCTCGGAGGACGAGGGCTTCGGCTGGACGCCGCTCTACGGCACGCGGGAGCTGTTCGGGCACGGCTGGGGCGGCCGCGACCTCTCGGCCGGCCTGCACCCCGCCGTCACCGGCGTCGCGGAGGTGCGCACCGCCGCGCGCAACGGCGTCCCCGCCACCGGCGGCATCGTCGTCGCGTTCGATGGCGGCGGCGCGTGGTTCACGCCGAACCTCGGCGGGTCGTGGCTGCGCCGGGGCGAGGGGCTGGACGGGCACATCCACCGCCTCTACCGCCACCCGGACCTGCCGACGCGCCTCTACGCGACCACGGACACCGGCCTCTACCGCAGCACGGACGAGGGCCACACGTGGGTGCAGTCGCTCAAGGACCTCGACCGCTCGTGGGGCGGCAGCCTCGCCGTGCTCCCCGGCCCCACGGACACGCTCGTCCTCTCGCTCGCGCGCGGCCGCGAGGGCGCGGGGGCGCTGTTCCGCAGCGTGAACGCCGGGCTGACATGGTCGCGCGTGCTCCTGGGCCCCGCGGGCCGCGAGGCGGACGAGTGGCCCGCCGCCCCGGCCGTCGTCTGCCCCCGCGAGTTCGAGGACGTGACCTTCGTCGCCGCCGGCACGTCCCTCTACGCCTCGCACGACGCGGGCCGCAGCTGGACGCCGCTCGCGGACGCCCTGCCGCTCGCGCACTGCCTCGCCGCCAGCCTGTAGCGGCGGGCCGGCGCGCTCGGTTCCGCCTCCGGCCCCCTCTCCTGCGCAGCGGGAGAGGGTTGGGGTGAGGGCCTCCCCCCTCCGCCATCCAGCCGCTGGATGCGCTCCGGATAACGTTTGTTCATACAATGACGTCTTACGAGCGGGGGGCTGCTATCCTCGCCCTACTTCGCCCCGAATCTGAGCGCGCGTCTGAGCAGTTCGACGCCGCCCTCCCCAGCACCGAGGACACTGCCGCATGAGCAACTCCACCCGACCGCGCGACGAGTTCGTCGAGGCCAACGGCCTCCGCTTCCACTACCGCGAGTGGGGCGACACCCGGACCCGTCACGCCGTGGTCCTGCTCCACGGCTACGCCGAGACCTCCGAGGCCTGGAGCGACACCGCGCAGGACCTCGCGCGGGAGTTCCGCGTCATCGCCATCGACCAGCGCGGCCACGGCCAGACGGACCGCGCGCTGGACCGCGACTACACGCGCGCGAGCCAGATGGAGGACCTGGAGGCGATCATCGAGAGCCTCGGGCTGCGCTCGGTGACGTTGATCGGCCACTCCATGGGCGGCGCGAACGCGATCTGCTACGCGGCGGAGCACCCGGAGATGGTGACCGCGCTCGTGGTCATTGAGACCGCGCCGGAGGTGCTGCGCTCCGGCATCGAGACGATCCGCCGGCTGCTCGCCACGGGCGCCTCGTTCGACTCGCTGGAGGACGCGATCGAGGCGTTCCGCGAGTTCTTCCCGTACGCGACGACGGAGCAGATCGAGCGCCGCGTGCGCGCCAGCCTGACGGTGAACGACGACGGCGCGTACATCTGGGACTTCGACCCGATCTTCCGCGACCCGACCAGCCGCCCGCCGGACCCGGACCCCGGCCAGCGCCGCCTGTCCGACCTGTGGGACTGCGCCGACCGCGTCCAGTGCCCCACGATGATCGTCCGCGGCTCGGAGACCGACATGCTGACGCCGGAGGCGATCCAGCGCCTCCACCGCCGCGTCAGCGGCTCCCGCGTGTCGCTGATCGAGGACGCCGGCCACTCCGCGCCCACGGACCAGCCGGCCGCGCTGTCGCTCAACATCCGCGAGTTCCTGCAGAGCATCGCCAGCCTGTAGCGGACACGGACCGCGGCGCCGAGGGAGGGGACACCGCCATGAATCGAGAGATCCACCGCGTGGTCGTCACCGGCCTCGGCGCCGTCACTCCCATCGGCAACACCACCGCCGAGTACTGGGAGGGGCTGCGCACCGGGCGCAACGGCATCGGCCGTGTCACCCAGTTCGACCCGACCGACCTGATCGTCCAGATCGCGGGCGAGGTGAAGGACTGGAACCCGGACCTCTACCTGGACCGCAAGGTGTCGCGCCGCACCGGCCGCTTCGCGCAGTTCGCCCACGCCGCCGGCGTCCAGGCGCTCGCCGACGCCGGCATCGAGGTGACCGAGGCGAACCGCGACGACATCGGCGTGGTGATGGCGACCTCGGGCGACACGTTCAACATGGGCCCGGAGTGGGAGACGTACCTGGAACGCGGCTCGCGCGCCGTGGACCCGTTCATCATCACGCGCATGGGCCAGCACATGGGCGCCGCGCGCCTCGCCCGGCAGATCGGCGTGCGCGGGCCGAACACGACGATCAACACCGCCTGCGCCTCCGGCACGGACGCGCTGGGCCACGCGCTCAGCCTGATCCGCCTGGGCCACGCCCGCGCCCTGCTCGCGGGCGGCGCGGAGGCGATGGTCACGCCGCTCGCGCTCTCCTCCATGGGCCGCCTCGGCGCGCTGTCGAAGAACAACGACGACCCGGAGCATGCCTCCCGCCCGTTCGATGCGAAGCGGGACGGCTTCATCCTGGGCGAGGGCGCCGGTGTGCTGATGCTGGAGTCCGAGGAGTCCGCGCTCGCGCGCGGGGCCCGCATCTACTGCGAGCTGGCCGGCGTGGGCTGGGCCTTCGACGCCACGGACGACACCGCCCCCGACCCGGAAGGGCAGGCGCTGGCCATGAAGCGCGCGATGAAGGACGCCGGCCTGGGCGCCGGGGACATCGACTACATCAACGCGCACGGCACCAGCACGGAGTACAACGACCGCACGGAGACGGAGGCGATCAAGATCGCCTTCGGCGAGGCGGCGAAGCGCGTGCGGCTCTCCTCCACGAAGTCGATGACGGGGCACCTCGCCGCCGGCGCAGGCGGGATCGAGGCGGTCGCCTCCGTGCTCGCCCTCCACCACGGCGTCATCCCACCGACGATCAACTACGAGGTGCCGGACCCCAGCTGCGACCTGGACGTCACGCCGAACGTGGCCCACGCCACCCGCATCGACGTCGCGCTCTCCAACTCCTTCGGCCTCGGCGGCCAGAACGCCAGCGCGATCTTCCGCCGCTACCAGCCCTAGCCGCCCGGAACACCCCGCCCCCCGGAACACCGCCCCCCGGACACGAAGCGGCCCCGACGCCCGGGGGAGCGTCGAGGCCGCGTGAGGGGTCGAATGCCGCTGCGGCGGGGTTACGCCACAGACGTCCGTTGACGCTCCGCCAGGCGCCGCTGAAGGCGGCGCCGGTGCACCTCGTCGCGCGTGACGGCCACCGGGCGAGGACGTTCCGCGATCACCTCGTGGAGGACGCGCGGCGCGGCCGCGGCCTGCTCGTACTTCACGAAGCCGCACTGAACGCACGAGTGGTACGCGTCACCGACGTCGTCCACGTACGCGAGGTCGCCGTGGCAGCGGGGGCAGCCCTTGGGAATGACCATCGTGTCCTCCTCGATTCGTCGTCTCGTCGACAGGAACGATCTTCGGGCGAGGTCGTTGAGCGCGCGTTGCGGAAGTGTTGCCGGTGTGTGAATCGTCTAACGGCCCGCGCGAGCGAGGCGAAAGCGCGCGGGAGACGTAATGAACCAGCGCGATCCGAAGACATCGGAGGCATGCACCCGCCCCGCCCGTGGCTATAGTGGGACGTCATGAGCCAGCAGACACCGAAACCGCGCATGGCCATCGATTGCCTGTGGCTGAGGCGCAGCCTGGACCCGACGCGGCGGGACCCCTACGCCATGTGCTGCACCCACATCGTCCGCGAGGGCGCCGACTGCGTCGGCCCGTTCCTGGAGGATGTCGAGACCAGTTGCGGCCTGTGGGACCACGGCGGGCCCGCCAGCGCCCGCGGGCGGCGCCTGGGCTCCGGGCACGCCTAGCCCCCTCGACCGCGCACGGGTACGCTAGGGCTCCCCAGCCATCCGAGCCGTGCCGTGCCGTCCTGCCCCCCGCGGGGCGGGCTGGGGAGCGCCCGATGCCTGACACCGACCCGCATCCGCTGACGCCCGAGCAGCAGGCCGAGGTGGACGCGCTCCGCGCCCAGACCTACGCCACCCGCCGCGCCACCGTCCCGGCGATGGAGGAGATCCTGTACCAGGCGCTCCCCATCCTGGGCGATGGCAAGGGCTTCGTCCGCGTGATCGACTACATGGGCGACGACGCCGCCGTGGTGCAGGCGGCCCGCGTCTCCTACGGCGCGGGCACTCGGCGCACGCGGGACGACCAGGGGCTGATCAACTACCTCATGCGGAACTGGCACACCTCGCCCTTCGAGATGTGCGAGATCAAGTTGCACGTGAAGTTGCCGATCTTCGTCGCGCGCCAGTGGATCCGGCACCGCACCGCGAACGTGAACGAGTATTCCGCGCGGTACTCCATCCTCGACAACGAGTTCTACATCCCGGCGGCCGAGCACATCGGCGTGCAGTCGTCGGCGAACCGGCAGGGGCGCGGCGACGCGCTCTCGCTGGACGAGGCGCGGCGCGTGCAGGACCTGCTCCGCGAGGACGCCGAGCGCGCCTACGCGCATTACGAGGAGCTGCTCAACGAGACGCCCGAGGGCGAGCCCGCCGACCCGGACCGCCCGGGCATCGCGCGGGAGCTGGCGCGGATGAACCTCTCGCTCAACTTCTACACGCAGTGGTACTGGAAGACCGACCTCCACAACCTGATGCACTTCCTGCGCCTGCGCATCGACCCGCACGCGCAGTGGGAGATCCGCGCCTACGGCGAACGCATCAACGAGGTGCTGGAGCGCTGGACGCCCATGACGCATGCCGCGTTCACCAACTACCGCCTGGGCGGGGCGGCACTCTCCGACCGCGCGCTTGAGGCGGTCCGCCGCATGCTTGCCGGGGAGCAGCTGGACGCCGCCGCCGCCGGCATGTCGCCCGGCGAGTGGCGCGAGCTGCAGGCGCTGCTCGCGAAGCGGTCGTAACCGCCTCGTCGCGTCGAGGGCCACAGACAGAATGAGGCCCGCCTTTCGGCGGGCCTCAATCGATCGCACGGTCACGCCTGCGCGGTGCGTCGGCTAGCGGCCGAACGCCTCGTCGATGGCGTGGCTGATCTCGTCGCCAAGCGAGTTGAGCTCCGGCATCGACGCCTGCGCGGCGATGTCCTCCGTGCCGTCCTCGTCGTCCTCGTCGCCGTTGCCGTCACCGTTGCCGGTGTCGCCGTTGCCCCACAGGCCGTTCGGGAACAGGCCGTCGGGGAACAGGCCACCCGGGAAGAGGCCGTCCGGGAACAGGCTCTCGCCGGGCTCCATGAAGTCGGGGTTCGGGTCGGCGATGCAGAAGCCCAGGCCGTCCCAGCCGAGCTCGACGCGGGTGCCGTTGGTGCACTCGCCGCCGCCGCCGTTGCCGTCCGACTCCTCCACCGTGACCGTGACGGTCGCGGTCGCCGTGCCGCCGTCGGCCTCCTCGACCGTGTAGTCGAAGGTGTCCGTGCCGGTGAAGCCGGCGTCAGGCGTGTACGTGATCGTGTCATCGGCGTTGATGATCACCGAGCCGTTCGCCGGGTCCGTCGCCGACGTCACCGACAACTCGCCCGCGTTCGCCGCGCTGTCGTTTGCCAGCACGTCGATGTCGACCGGCGTGTCCTCGTCCGTCGTCACGCTGTCGTCCGTCGCCGTCGGGTCGCCGGTGGTGGTGTCTTCCTCCACCGT
>JBFWQJ010000171.1:0-6383 GCA_050249515.1 Dehalococcoidia bacterium
CGCCACCGCCGCTGGGGGCCGGCGCGGTCAGCGTGACTGTCCCGGTCACCACGATGTTGAACGAGGAGTTCGACACGATCAGGGTATCGGTCGTCGCGATCCCGCCCGCACCTCGATACTGCGTGCTGGCGAGGCCCTGCGCGTTCGTGAGCGCGGTCGTCGTCTTCGCCGATCCGGTGCTCACGCTCCCGATCGACACGGTGAACGTGAGCGGCACACCGACCAGCGGCGCGCTGGTGTTGTCGAGGAGGGTCGCGCACACGGTGAGCGCGGTGCTCCCGTCGGCGCTCGTGGTCGTGGTCGGCGTCCCGGAGGGGCAGTCCCCGCTGACCACGGTCACCTGCAATGTCTGCCCGCCCGAGCCCGTGCCCGGTGCGGGCGTTGCGGTGGCCGTCGGCGTCGCGGTGGCGGTGGGTGTTGGCGTCGCGGTGGGTGTGGCCGTGGGCGTCGCGGTGGCCGTGGGTGTTGCCGTCGGGGTCGCGGTGGGTGTCGCGGTGGCGGTCGGCGTTGCCGTGGGGGTCGCGGTGGGTGTCGGCGTCGCTGCGGTCAGCGTGACCGGCTGGGTTGCGACGACGTTGAGCGAGGAGTTCGACACGATCAGCGTGTCGGTCGTGGCGGCCCCGCCGTCACCTCGATACTGCGTGCTGGCGAGGCCCTGCGCGTTCGTGAGCGCGACCGTCGTCTTTGCCGATCCGGTGCTCACGATGCCGAGCGACACGGTGAACGTAAGCGGCACACCGACCAGCGGCGCGCTGGTGTTGTCGAGGAGCGTCGCGCAGGCCGTGAACGTGCCGGTGCCGTCGGCCGGCACCGAGGCGGCCGGAGCGGCCGAGCAGTCGGCGCCCGCCACCACCTTCACGCTGAGCGTCTCACCGGCGGCGTTCGCAACGTGGGCCTCGCGGCTCGCGAGGTTCACCGCGACGAGGAGTAGCGCGACGAACGCGACGGCCGCGAACGACCGCCGCGCCACGACGTTGGATGACACAGGCGGCTCCCTTCCTCCGGGACGACCGCCCCAGGAGCGCTACTTCACCAGGTAGACGCTCGAGAGGCCGAGGCCGTTCGGGAAGGCGGCGAGGAAGGCCGCGTTCACGAAGTCGGGCGCGCCGGGGATGAACCCGACGATCATCCCGTCCGGCGTCTGCGCCCAGATCGAGCGCGCCCCGGCGTCCGTCCCGACCTTCGCGAGGGCCTCGGCGCTGCCGCCGTTGTAGACGACGGAGGCGATGCCGCTCTCGGAGAACACCGGGGCCTTGGCGAAGGTGCCCGGGCCGGTGCTGCTGACCGTCGGGCCGGTGGCGCCGGCCGGGCCGGGCGTCGGCGTGGGCGTGGCCGTGACGGCGAGCGTGAGCTTCAGGCCCGGCGGCGGGGTGAACTGACCGACGTTGAACGTGGCTGACTCGTTCGCCATCGCGCCGTCGATCTTGAAGGTGATCTTGTCGCCGTTCTGGACGTTGGCGGAGCCGCCCGCGTCGATGTTGATGTCCCAGTTCCCGGAGGCGTTCACGGTGGACTGGCCGACCTGCGTGGAGCCCTTCCACGCGGTCACGACCTTGCCGGACGCGAGGCCGGAGCCGAACGCCTTGAACGGCGGAAGCTGCGCCTCTGCGGTGCGCGGCGCGAGCGCGACGACGCCGAGGACGGCGAACGCCGCGAGGCCGAGGATGAGGGCACGGGTGGTCAGTCGGGGCATGCATCGTCTCCTGCTGCGCGCACCTGCGGGGGAGCGCTCCGGAGACTGTACGACACGCGGGGGCGGACGGGATGCGGCGATCCCCCTACGGCTTCGGGACGACGCCCTCCTGCCAGTGGGAGCCGTCCGGGCCCCACTCCTTCTTCCACACGGGCACCGTCTCCTTCACGCGATCCACGGCGCGGTGGCACGCCTCGAACGCGTCGGCGCGGTGAGCGGCGCTGACGGCGACGACCAGCGAGGTGTCGCCGACGAAGAGCGCGCCGAGGCGGTGGTGGACGGCGATGTCGTGGACCTCGCGGTCCGCGAACGTGGCGAGGATCTCCTCGCCCACGCGGCGCAGCTCCCGCTCGGCCATGCTCTCGTAGGCCTCGTACTCCAGGTGGTCCACGGCGCGGCCCTCGTGGTGGTTGCGGACGACGCCCTCGAAGACGACGACGGCGCCGGAGGCGGGCGTCATCACCGCGTCGCGGATCGCCATCACGTCCAGCACCTCGTTCGTGACCAGGTACTTCGGCGTCTCGTTGCCGGCGCCGCCGGAGATCGGCGGGATGAGGGCGACCGTGTCGCCGTCGTGCAGCGGCTGGGCGAGGTCGGGCGCGTACTCCTCGTTCACCGCGATCGCGACGCGGCCCAGGTGGGGGCGGAGGGCGGGGTACGTCTCCTTCAGGCGCTCGCGGAGCGCGGACACGGGGACGCTGTTCTCCGCGAACTCCTCGATGAGCTCGCTCCCGGCGAGGTCGCGCAGGCTGGCGAAGAGGCGGACGGTGACGTGCATGCCTCCAGTATAGGCGCGGGGCGCGGGCGGGCCCCGCGCGGGGCGTCGAGGTGGCGAGGCGGGCGGCCCCACCCCCTGCCCCCTCCCCGGCGCGGGGAGGGGGATGAGAAGCGAGGGCTCCGCCCTCGCGCTCCCCCGGGACCGCGCCCGCTGCGCGGCGCGGGTGCAGCGTCGGCGGTTCGTTCCGGCCCCCTCGCCTGCGCAGCGGGAGAGGGTTGGGGTGAGAGCCTCCGGCGGCTGCGTGGCGTCGAGGTGGGGCTCCTCGGGCGGTGCGGCGCGTGGCATGCTCCGCGCGAGGTGACAGGTGGGCGTGCTGCGGGCACTGGTGGACGAGGTGTGGGACGCGCTGCTGCCGCAGCAGTGCATCGTGTGCGGACGGTTCGGGGCGTCGCTGCACGAGGCGTGCCTCGACGTGCTGCCGCGCGCGGACGGCGCGCGGTGCGGGCGCTGCTGGCGGCCGGTGGAGGGGCTCGCCGCCGCGGTGGGGGCGTGCGAGCGGTGCGCCGCCGGCGAGGGGCCGGCGTTCGAGGCGCTGCGCGCGCCGTTCCGCTTCCAGGGCCTCGCGAGGCGCGCGCTGCTGGAAGCGAAGTTCCGGGGCGTGACGGCACACCTCGCCCCGCTCGGTCGTGCGGCGGCGGCGCTGGTGCCGGGGGAGTGGGGCGTGCAGGCGGTCGTCGCGGTGCCGCTGGGGCGACGCCGCGAGCGGACGCGCGGGTTCAACCAGGCGCGCGAGGCCGCGCGGCACGTCGCGGACGCGCTCGGCGTGCCGCTGGTGGACGGGCTGGTGCGGCGCGGCCGGGAGACGGCGCCGCAGGCGATGCTGGACGCGGCGGCGCGACACACGAACCTCGGCGGCGCGTTCGTGGCGTCGGGTGACCCGCTGGAGCGCGTGCTGCTGGTGGACGACGTGACGACGACGGGGGCGACGCTGTCCGAGGTGGCCGGGGTGCTGCGCGCGGCGGGGGCATCGAAGGTTTACGCGCTCGCAATGGCGCGCGAGGACTGATCGAGGACGACATCCGTACAATGACGGCGCGCGGCCCGGCTGGGGCACGCGCGAGCGGGGCCAGCCGTGATCGTCACCGTGACACTCAACCCGGCCATCGATCAGACGATCGAGGTCGATCGCTTCGCCGAGGGGGACACGAATCGTGTCACCTCGATCCGGCTTGAGCTGGGCGGCAAGGGGATCAACGTCGCGCGCGGCCTGAAGGAGCTCGGCTACGAGCCGCTGGCGATGGGCTTCGCGCCCGGCGCCATGGGACGGGTGATCGAGGACCAGCTCACGGACCTCGGCATCGGCGTGGACTTCACGTACATCTCCGGCGAGACGCGGACCAACGTCACGATCATCGACCGCGAGCAGCAGCGGCACACGGTGCTGAGCGCGAAGGGCCCGAACGTCACGGGCGACGACCTGCGCCACCTCTACGCGAAGATCGACCGACGGCTGCGGCGCGACACCTGGCTGGTGATCGCCGGGTCGCTGCCGCCCCCGTGCACCGGCGAGGTCTACCGCATCCTCATTGAGCACGCGGAGAAGAACGGCGCGCTGTCCGCGCTGGACGCGGACGGGCCCATCGTCCGCGACGTGCTGGACCGCGGCGGGCGGCCGACGCTAATCAAGGTGAACGCGGACGAGCTCGGCCGCATCTACGGCGACCCCGTGGGCACCGAGGACGAGGTGTTCGAGGCGGCGGAGACGGTGCGCGCGCTGGGCGTGCCCGTGGTGATCGTGACGCGCCGCGCCCAGGGCGCGATCGCGCTGACGATGGAGGCGGACTACCGGGTGCGCATCCCGGACATCGACGTGGTCTCGGCGCGTGGCGCCGGGGACGCGTTCCTCGCGGGGCTGCTGCTGGGGCTGCGGCGCGGCGAGTCCTGGGAGCCGGCGCTGGCGCGCGCGGGGGCCGCGGGCGCCGCGTGCTGCCTGACGCCCACCAACTCGCCGCCGCGTTCGGCGGACCTCCCGGCGCTCCAGTCCGGCATCGTCGTCGAGCGCGTCGCGCAGCGCACGACGTCCCGCTGATCCGCTCGACCCTCGCCTGATGCGCACCGGCGTCGTCGTCATGCTTGGCGGGATGGGCGGCACGCCGCTCGAGAATCTGCTGCGCCGCGCGCTGGAGGCGAGCGCCCTCGACACGCTCGAACTCGCGCTCGGCACGGGGCGCTTCGACGCCGCGCTGCTGCTGGCGGACGCGCCGCCCGCGCTGCCGGTGCCCACGGGCGTGACGGTCGAGGTCGACGCGCCGGGCACGACGTTTCAGTACGGTGCGCGGCTGCTGGAGGCGACGCGCGAGCATCACCTCGACACGCTGCTCTACTGCGGGGCGGGGAGCGCGCCGCTGCTGGACGGCGCGGGGTTGGAGGCGTTCGTCACGCCGCTGCTCGCGGGCGAGGGCGTGTGCGTCACCAACAACCGCTTCTCCGCCGACCTCTTCGGCCTCGCGCCCGCGTCACTGCTCGCGCGGCTTGACCCGCCGCCGAACGCCGACAACACGGTGCCGCGCCGCCTGCGTGACCAGCACGGGATCGCGGTGACGGAGCCGCCGCGCACGCTGGAGACGCAGTACAACCTCGACTCCCCCGCGGACCTGCTGGCGATCGGGCTGTCCGGTCGCGCTCGCCCGCGGCTCGCGCAGGTGATCGCCGCGGAGCGCCTCGACGTGGCGCGCGTGCGCCGCGCGGCGGGCGTGTTCATCGACCGCACCGCCGAGGTGCTCGTGGCGGGGCGCGTGTCGAGCCGCACGTGGCAGTACCTGGAGAGCGAGGCGGCCTGCCGCGTGCGCCTGCTCGCCGAGGAGCGCGGCATGCAGGCGGCCGGCACGGACGAGGACGGCACCGCGCGGTCGCTCCTCGGCCAGTGGATCGCGGAGTCAGGGGTGGAGCGCGCGTTCTCCGTGCTGCTGCCCGACCTCTGCGACGCGGCGTTCATCGACATCCGGCCCGCGCTGGTGCAGCTGGGCATCCGCCCCTCGCGCGCCGACCGCTTCGCCGCCGACCTCGGCCGCGCCGACCTGATCGAGGACCCCGCGCTCCGCGCGCTCGTCGAGGCGGCGAACGCCTCGCCCGTCCCGGTTGTCCTCGGCGGCCACTCGCTGGTGGGCGGCGTCATCCCGCTGCTGAACCAGTGGGCGTGGGACGAGCACGACGCGGGGCGGATGTAGGCCGCCTCGACGGGTCGAGCTGCGGCGCGGGCGCTGGGGTGACGAGCGGGGCGGCCCATCCCCCCTGCCCCCTTCGCGTTACTCCTCGATCGGCGCTACGCACCGGGGCGCGGGAAGGGGGGATGGATGACGAGGGCTTCGCCCTCGTGCTCCCCCGGGACTCGCCGCTCGCTCCGCTCACGCGATACGAAGAGCGTCGGCAGCCCGGGTGGACCACCGAAGTCGAGACGCTGATCTGCGGCGCAGCGCGCGGCGTCGCGGGCGTTTGTTGGTGTTGCCGAAGGCACAACTGAGGTCGAGACCAGCGGGGACGCGGTCGACTCGCCGGGGTTGGTGTGTCTGGCGATTCACACGCTGTCAGCGCGGTCGCGGTCGCGGTCGCGATCACGAGTCAGGCGAGCAGCGCGCGCATTCGACCTCCACCACACGTCCAGAGTGTACGAGCGCGCGATGCCGCTCGCGTCCCGTCCGCCGGCGCGGAGCGCTCGGCGTCCCGGGGGAGCGCGAGGGCGGAGCCCTCGCCTGTTGTCCCCCTCCCCGCGCCGGGGAGGGGGGAGGGGGTGGGGCCGCCCGTCGAGTGCACCTCGACCGGTCGAGGTGCGGAGGCCCTCACCCCCCGCCCACTCCCGCTTCGCAGGCGTGGGGGCCGGAGCGCGGAGCGCGGAGCGCGGGCCGGTCGCGCGCGGGGGCGCTCACCAGCCGCGCGCGGTACGATTCGGCTCGGCGGGCGCGTACCTCAACGGCT
>JBFWQJ010000172.1:0-6361 GCA_050249515.1 Dehalococcoidia bacterium
GGTCGGCCCACGAGACCTTGCGGCCGTACTTCTTCTTCACCGGCCACAGCAGCCGGCGCGCCTTGTCCAGGTTCGCGTTGTCCGGCCAGCTGTTGAGCGGGGCGAAGCGCAGCGTGCCCGCGCCGGCGCCGCCGCGCCCGTCGTGGATGCGGTACGTGCCCGCGCTGTGCCACGCCATGCGGATGAACAGCGGCCCGTAGTGCCCGTAGTCCGCCGGCCACCAGTCCTGCGAGGTGGTCATGACCTCGATGATGTCGCGCTTGAGCGCCTCGAGGTCGACGGTCTTGAACTCCGCCGCGTAGTCGAAGTCCTCGCCCATCGGGTTGCCCGCGGGCGGGTTGCGGTGGAGCACGCCCAGGTTGAGCTGCTCCGGCCACCAGTCGCGGTTGGTGGTCCCGGTGTGGGCGTTGCTGCGGTCTTGCACGGCGTGCTCCTCGTTCAGTGCTGTGTGGGTGGCGTGGCTGTCGTGAACGGCTCGGGCGGGGGAGGGCGCCGAGGTGGGGACGCTAGCGCGACGCCGGTTCCAGGTGCGAGCACCCGAACCCGCGCATCCCGCCGGGGGCGTCCCGTTCTTCCGCCAGGTGCGCCTCGCACAGCATGGCGCCGCACTGCAGGCAGAGGGCGACGACCGTGGACTGTTGCTTGGTGCGGCCGCAGGGCAGGCAATTCGTCATCGGGGCGTCCTTCCTCAACACCGGGGGTGGAGGAAGCGTAGCACCGAGATTAGACCCAATACAATTCTGTACCGATTATGAGTCGCTGCAGTTCCGGCAACGCCCGCTCAGCGTGATCGAGGCGGCGGAGGCGTCGAACCGGCCGAGGCTGGCCGCCCGCGCGAGCACCTCGCGGACCGCCTCGTCACCCACCAGCACGTCCTCGATGTTCCCGCACTCGCGACAGACCAGGTTCACGTGCGGCTCCGGCACGCGGCCGAAGCGCGCGCCCTCGGGCAGGTCGACCTTCTCGATCAGCCCGGCCTCCGCGAGCGCGGCGAGGTTGTTGTAGACGGTGGCGCGGCTGAGGGTCGGCAGCGACTCGCGGAGCGCGCGATGCAGCTCGTCCGCGGTGAGGTGCTGTTCGCCCATCCCGGCGATGAACCCGTAGACGGCGACGCGCTGCGCGGACGCGGCGAGCCCGTGCTCGCCCAGCCGCTTCACGATCTCGGTCGCCGCGATAGCCTCGCTCATGCGCTCAGTCTCGCGGCTCGTCTCCGGCACGGCAAGCGAGCCGCACGGTCGGTCCCGACCGCTACGCCATCGCGCGCTGGTAGGTGGCGAGGTCGAAGTAGTCGCGCCAGACGGCGATCTTCCCGTCGCGGAGGAGGAAGATGCCGACGCATGGCAGGTCGACGCGCTTCGTCCCCGCCACGGTGCGGTCCACGCGCTCCGCGATCACCACGTCACCGTCAGCGAGGAGCGTGAGCACCTCCCACGTCGTCTCGGTCCAGCCGGACAGGAACGCGCGGATGCGGCGCTCCACGGCCTCGCGTCCCTCGACGGGCGGGCCCGGCATGTTGTGGTAGACGACGTCGTCCGTGAAGTAGGCGCACAACTCGTCGGCGTCGAGGCGCGACCACGCGTCGAGGAAATCGCGGATGATTCGCTCGTTGGGCTGCATCGGTACCTCCATCCGTCCGTGTCCCGTCCGGCGGCATCGTAGCCCCGCGCGCATGCGCCACCTAGACTTCGGCTCGGCGGGTGCCGCCTGCCGCATGCGCACAGCCGACGAGGTCACCGATGACGAACCCGCTCCGTCCCTCCCGGGAGGCCGCGCTGGAGGCGTGGCGCGCGCTGGTCGCAGCGGACGCCGAGCAGGTGCCCCGCGTGCGCGAGCCGGAGCCGCCGCGGGACTACTACCAGCCCACCGCCGCGCACTTCCGCGCCGGCGTGCGTGCCACGCCGGAGCTCCCCGCGCTGCTCCAGCTCGCGCAGCCCGAAGACACCTGGCTCGATATCGGCGCGGGAGGCGGACGGCTCGCCGTGCCGCTCGCGGCGCACGTCGCCCGCGTCGTGGCGGTCGAGCCGTCGCCCGCGATGCGCGAGACCCTCGACGCCGCGCTCGCGGAGGCCGCCCGTACCAACGTCGAGGTGCACGACCGCCGCTGGCCGGACCCGGCGTGGGACGCGCCGGTGGACGTGGCGATGGCGGCGCATTCCCTCTACGACATCGCGGAGATCGATGCCTTCCTCGACGCGATGGAGCGGCACGCGCGGCGCCTGTGCGTCGCGCTGCTGCGCCCGTGGGCGCGCGGGACGGCGCTGGCCGCGCTGTTCGAGGCGGTGCACGGCGAGCCGATGCAGACGCTGCCGGGCCTCCGCGAGTTCGTCGCGCTGGTCGCCGCGCGGGGGTGCGCGCCGGAGGTGCGGCTGGCGCCGACGGAGCCGGAGGCCGCCGTGCGCCCGCGCGATGCGGCGTTCACGGAGGCGCGGCGGCTGCTCTGGCTGGCGGAGGGCTCCGCGAAGGAGCAGCGCATGCGCGCGCTGATGGAGGAGTGGTGGGGCACGCCGGAGGGCATCGCCGTGCCTCGCGGCCCCGCGCACATCGGCGTCGTGTCGTGGGAGCCGGGAGCGGGCGCGCCGCGCTAGAGGCGGCGCACGGACGGCCACACGATGCCGAAGATCAGCACCATGAGCGTCCCCGCGACCATGAACGCGCCGATGCCGATCTCAGGCCCGGCGCGCGCGATCAGCAGGCCCATGGGCAGCGCGCCCAGCGGCTGCAGTCCCTGGCAGAGCTGCCAGATCGACATCACCCGCCCGCGTACGGCGTTGTCCGTGATCAGCTGGATCAGCGTCGTGTTCAGCGTGTTCGAGATCGATGAGAAGAACCCGGCGAGCACCAGCAGCAGCAGCGAGAGCGGCAGGCTGGTCGAGACCGACAGCACGATGAGCACGCCGCCGTAGAAGAGGTAGTTCACGATCATCGCGCGGCCCTTGTGCGCGAAGTCGCCGTACCACGACATGTAGAGCAGCCCGACGATCGCGCCCCACCCGGCCATGGAGGACAGCAGGCCGTACCCCGCGGAGCCCGTGTGCAGCACCTCCTCCGACACCAGCGCGAGGAACGGCACGTACGGGAAGATGATCGCCGAGACGATCCCCCACAGCACGATCAGCCCCAGGATGCGCCGGTCGCCGCCCACCGCGCGCAGGCCCTCGACGATCTGACCGAAGGGGCTCGCGCCGGCCTGCGCGGAGGCCTGCCGCGTCTGGTTGCTGATGCGCAGCGTCATCGCCAGTGCCACCAGCTTCGCGAGCGCCATGAACGCGAACGGCGCGCTGGTGCCGAGGAAGCCGATCATCGCGCCGATCACCGGTGGCCCGCCGACGCGCGCGATGCTCTGCATCGCGGAGTTCATCGCCACCGCGTTCGCCAGCGTCTCGTCCGTGGAGACGTCGTACACGAACGCCTGCCGGGCCGGCTGCGTGAACGCCTGGAGGATGCCGCCGGCGACGGCCAGCACGTAGAGCTGCCAGAGCGTGATCGACCCCGCGACGACGAGCCCCGCGAGGACCGACGCCTGTACCGCGCTCGCCGCCGTGGTCCACGCGAGCACGGAGCGGCGGCGGAAGCGGTCCGCCAGGTAGCCGCCCACCGGGGAGGCGATGACGCCGGGCACGGCGTTCAGCGCGGCCACCTTCGCCATCTCCACCGGCGAGCCGGTGAGCTCCAGCGTGAGCCACGTCAGGCCGATCTGCTGCGCCCACTGCGCCGCGCCCAGCGCCAGCGTGGACAGTGCGAGGTAGCGGAAGTCGCGCTGCTCGAACGCAATGAACATCGCGGAGCGGCCGCGGCGGGCGGGTGGCCGGGACGTCCCGGGAGCGACCGGCGGCTCGACGCTCAGCGACGGGCCCCGGCCCGCTGCCGCCTGCGTGCGCGGACCTTCAGGATCGTCGCCACCGTCATCGTCGCCCGTCCCGGCGCGTGCGGCGTGGTGCCGCTGCCGGGGGATTCTACTCCGTGCGGGCGTAGGGCCAACGCCGGGCGAACCCCGGGCCGCACGGGAACGCTCATCAAACGCTCATCGAGCGGCGTCCACCTTCAGACGGCGCCCCCCTAGATTCGGGCAGGGGGCGGTGAAGGCAGCGGTCGCGCGTCCGCGCGCGCCCGGGGCGGAGGGACGGACGGATGGCTCGGACGACTCGATGGACGATGCGCGGCGGGCTGATCGCCCTCGTGTTCGCGGGCCTGCTGGCGACGCTGCTCGCACCGCGCCACGCCGCGGCCGCCGGCGTGCTGCACGCGAGCCCCTCCGGGGCGATCGACTTCGGCGGGACGCCGCACGGCGTGCCGCTCACCCACACCGTGACCTACTCGAACAGCGGCACGCAGCCGCTCTCGCTCGCCCTGAAGTCGACGCTGAGCGGCGACCCGGCGTTCTCGGTCAGCGGCGGCTCCTGCCTCGGAGCGCTGCAGATCGCAGCGGGCGCCTCCTGCACGGTCGACCTCACGTTCGATGCGGCCACGCTGGGCCACGCGACCGCGACGTACACCTTCCGCACGGACGCGGGCAACGCCGTGCACCAACTCGATGCGACTGCCGCGACCGACGGATCGTGGAGCCCCGTGGATTCCCTGCCGTTCGGCATCGGCGGCGCGACGCTGACCGCGCTGTCCAACACCACCGCGCTCCTCGCTGGCGGCGGCGGGACGCCCAACCGGGACAAGGCGTACATCTTCGACATCACCACCGGCGCGTGGACGCCGACGAACGACCTGATCGGTGAGCGCCAGTTCCACAGCGCAACCCCGCTGAAGTCCGGCAACATCCTCGTGGCCGGCGGCTTGACGGTGGGTGTGCCGCAGCTCGACACCGCCGAGGTCTACCACCCCGCGACCGGGGTGTGGACGCCCGCCGGCCCGCTGCAGAGCCCGCGGATATCCCACGCCGTGACCCGGCTGCTGGACGGCCGGGTGCTGGTGGCCGGAGGGTACTCGACCAGTCACGAGGCGAAGCCGACCGAGATCTATGACCCGGCGACGAACGCCTGGACCCAGAGTGGGTACCTCCTCATCCATCGGCATGCCCTACGCGGCGTCACGCTCAAGGACGGCCGCGTCCTGGTCGCGGGCGGCCTGTCCGTCGTCGACGGCTCGTTCTTCAAGGAGCCGAGCGCCGAGATCTACGATCCGGCCACGGGGACGTGGTCGTTCACCGGTTCGATGACCACGGGACGCGCCGGCCACGCCATGGTCGTCCTCGAAGACGGTCGCGTCATGGCGATGGGTGGCAGCGACTCCGCCGAGATCTGGGATCCCGCCACCGGCGTGTGGACGCCGGTGCCGAACATGCAGGTCGCCCATGACGGCGCGGAGGCCCTGCTCCTGCCCAGCGGCGACGTGTTCGTGGTCGGGGGGAAGGCCTGCACGAGCTGCACGACCAGCCGCACCGAGATCTTCCGGACGGCGCTCGGCATCTGGACGCCCGGCCCGGCGCTCAACCTCGCGCGCAACGACCACGCGGTGACGCTGATGCGCGGGGGATACGTGCTGGTGGCCGGCGGCGATGCCCTGGTCGGCCCCGGCGGCCTGAAGGAGGCCGAGCTCTACAGCCCGATGACGCCGTTCTGCACGCCGGGGTCATACAGCACCACGGGCACGGAGCCCTGCCTGCCCGCGAGCCCGGGGCACTACGTCGCCGTGAACGCGGCGACGACGCAGACCGCGTGCAGCCCGGGCTCGTACCAGCCCGGCGTCGGTCGCCCCTCGTGCCTGCCCGCGCCGGCGGGGTCGTACGTCGCCGGCTCCGGCGCCGTCGCCTCCACGCTGTGCTCCATGGGCACCTTCACCGCGACCGCGGGCGCGACCTCGTGCACGCCGGCCGCGCCGGGCTCCTACGTCCCGGTGAGCGGCGCGACGGCGCAGACGCCGTGCAGCCCGGGGACGTACAGCCCGCTGCCCGCCTCGATCATCTGCACGCAGGCGCCGGTCGGCTCGTACGTGCCGGATGCCGGCGCGACCGCGCCGACGCCGGCGCCGCCCGGCTCCTACGTCCCGGCGAAGGGGGCGAGCGCGGCCACCCCGTGCGCGCCCGGGAGCTATAGCGCCAACAGCGGCGCCATCGGCTGCGCGCCCGCGGCACCGGGCTTCTTCGTCGCGGTCGCGGGCGCCACGCACCCCGACGCGTGCGAGGCGGGCACGTACCAGCCCGGCACCGGCGCGACGGACTGCATCCCCGCACCGGTGGACCACTACGTCCCGACCCCCGGAGCCGTCGCCGCGACGCCGTGCCCGCCGGGACTGACCACGAACGGGCTCACCGGACAGGTCGTGTGCGTCCAGCCGGTCGCGACCGGCGGGCTGCTGGCCAGCCCGACGAGCCGCGCGCCCGGCCCCCTCGACCGAGGCAGCACGCCGGCAC
>JBFWQJ010000173.1:0-6361 GCA_050249515.1 Dehalococcoidia bacterium
GCCGAGCGCGGGCAGATCGTGGCGCTCGTCCTCCGGACAGGCGACCAGCACGCGCGGCGCGCCCGGCGCGGGGTCGTCCACGCCGAGGGTGTGGAAGACGAGCCACGCGCGGATCGCCTCGGACAGCAGGTGTTCCTGCGCGACGGTGAACTCGCCGTGCTCCCAGCGGCGGCCCGCTTCCACCAGCGCGGGGATCGCGATCTGGTCCAGCGCCGCCTCGACCCCGAGCGCGCGCTCCGCGGTGCCGAGCATGTCGAGGAGGATGATGTCGTCCAGTTGCTCGGTGGCGAGCGCCAGCGCGATCACGCGCGGGTCGGGCTCGGCGGGGACGGGGCGCTCCTCGGGCACGGCGTCCTCCGCGTGGACCGCGGCCGCCGCGGACGCGGCGCTCAGCCCGGAGGCGACGAGGCCGGCCATGCGCCGGATCACCGCCAGGTCGTCCTCGCCGTACAGGCGGCGGCCGGTGCCGGAGCGAGGCGGGGCGGGCACGCCGTAGCGGCGCTCCCAGGTGCGCAGGCGGTCCTCCGAGATCCCGGTGGCGAGGGCGGCGGCGCGGACGGTGTACTCCATGAGCCGATGGTAAAGAGTTGGTCGGTTATTCGTCAACCATCTTGTCAAACTTCGTCACATTGACGAAGATAGGCCTAGGCCGCTCACCCGAGGCGGAGCCCCTTCCGGGGCCAGGGGACGCGGCGCGAGAGTGAGATCCACATGCTGATCGCCATGACCGGTTCCACCGGGCTCATCGGCTCCGCCCTCCGCGACGCGCTGACGCGCGCCGGGCACGAGGTGCGCCCGCTGCGCCGCGGCACCGCTGCCGACGGCGGGCACTACGACATCGCCAGCGGGTGGGTGGCGCCCGAGGCGCTGGCCGGCGCCGACGCCGTCGTCCACCTCGCGGGTGCCTCGATCGGGACCGCGCGCTGGACGCAGGCCCGACGCACCGAGCTCGTCTCCAGCCGCCTCGATTCCACCCGAGCGCTCGTCGACGCGATCGCGAAGATGGACGCCCGCCCGCGCGTGCTGATGGTCGCCTCCGCGATCGGCTTCTACGGCGACGCCGGCGACCGCGTGGTGGACGAGTCCGCCGCGCCCGGGACCGGCTTCCTCGCGGACCTCGTCCGCGACTGGGAGGCGGAGGCGGGGCGCGCGGAGGCGCTGGGTGTGCGCGTGGTGTCCCCGCGCTTCGGCATCGTCCTGTCGAAGGACGGCGGCGCGCTGCCGCAGATGGCGCTCCCGTTCAAGTTCGGCGCCGGCGGCCCCATCGGCAATGGGAAGCAGTGGATGTCGTGGGTGTCGCTGGCGGACGTGACCGGCGCGCTGCTCCACCTGCTCAACGACGAGTACGCGCGCGGCCCGGTGAACATCGTCGCCCCCGAGCCGGCGACGAACCGGACGTTCGCGCGGACGCTGGGCCGCGTGATGCACCGCCCGGCGCTGGCGCCGGCCCCGGCGTTCGCGCTGCGGCTGGTCCTGGGCGCGGGCCGCGCCGACGAACTGCTGCTCGCGAGCCAGCGCGTGGAGCCGAAGCGCCTGCGAGAGCTCGGCTACACGTTCCAGCATCCCCAACTGGAGGAGGCGCTGCAGGCCGTCCTGCACCCCACCTCGACCACGACCGCGACCGCCCGCCCGGAGGAGTCCCGATGAGCGTCCACCGCTTCGACACGACCACCCTGCTCCCGATCTCGCGCGAGGAGGCGTGGACGTTCTTCTCCGACCCGCGCAACCTCGCGCGGATCACGCCGCCCGAGATGGGCTTCGTGATCACCAGCGACGTCCCGGAGCACGTCTACACGGGCCTGATGATCACCTACCGCGTGCGGCCGATGTTCGACATCCCCGTGACCTGGGTCACGGAGATCACCAGCGTGGTGGAGGGCGTCCGCTTCGTGGACGAGCAGCGCGTGGGCCCGTACGCCATGTGGCACCACGAGCACCACTTCCGCGAGGTGCCGGGCGGCACGGAGATGCGCGACATCATCCATTACGCCGTGCCCGGCGGCCCGCTGGGCGACGTGGTGAACCACTACGTGGTCGCGCGCCGCGTGGCGGAGATCTTCGCGCACCGGCGAGGCGTGCTGACCGGGCTCTTCGGGACGCTGGAGGCGCCGGCGATCCGTTCGATCGCCGGGTAGCGCCGCGTCGTGACCGCGGGCACAGACACCGGCGCGACGTGCCGCCCCGCGCGATCGACGGATCGCCGGGCGGCATTTCGCGCAGGTTTTGTCCGCTAAACAAACGTTGTAAGGCGGATCGGGCGGGCGTAGCATCCGCGCACTGGGGGTGCGCATGAACCCGTACACGCCCGAGACCCTGCGCAACGTCGTCCTCGCCGGCCACAGCCGCGCCGGCAAGACCAGCCTCGTCGAGGCGATGCTCCTCGCGACCGGCGCGCTCTCGCGCGCCGGACGCGTCGAGGACGGCAACACCGTCTCCGACTACGACGACCAGGAGCACGCCCACGGCTACTCGATTGGCATGACCCCGGTCGCCATCGAGACCCGCGGCCACCGCATCAACCTGCTCGACACGCCCGGCTTCCCCGACTTCGAGGGCGAGGTCGCCGCGGGCGCGGCCGGCGCGGAGATGGGGATCGTGGTCGTGGACGCGGTCGGCGGCATCCAGCCCGGCACCGAGATCGCGTGGAAGCACCTCGACCGTGCCGGGGTGCGCTCGCGCGTCTTCGTCGTCACGCACCTCGACCGCGAGTCCACGAGCTTCGCGCGGACGGTGGAGGAACTGCGCGCCCGTTTCGGACCCCACGTGGTCGCCCTGGACATCCCGTCCCCGGACGGGAAGGCGGTCGTCGACCTCTCGAGCATCGCCGGCGACGGCCTCGACGCGGAGGCCGAGGTCGAGCGTGAGCAGTTGATCGAGACCGCCGCGGAGTCAGACGACCACCTGCTGGAGGAGTACCTCTCCGGCGACCCCATCCCGATCGAGGAGCTGCACCATGTGGTGCTGGACGAGGTGCGCAGCGGCGCGCTGATCCCCGTGATCGCCGTCTCGCCGCTCGCGGGCACGGGCGTCCAGCCGCTGCTCGACCTGATCGTGGACGCGGCCCCGTCGCCGCTCGGCCGCGAGCACGCGACGGAGGGCGACCCGCTGGTGACGGCGGCGGACGGCGCGGCCGTCGCGCGCGTGCTCCGCACCGTGGTCGACCCGTTCGTCGGGCACCTGTCGGTGGTGAAGGTCGTAACGGGGCGCCTCGAGGCTGGCGCGACGCTGCACAACGGGCGCGCCGCGGCGGACGAGCGGGCCACGCACCTGTACGTCCTGCGCGGCAAGGAGCAGATCGAGGTGCCGGCGCTGGTCGCCGGGGACATCGGCGCGATCCCGAAGCTCACGCACGCGGCCACCGGCGATGTGCTGTGCGCGGGCGCAGCCCCCGACGCGTCGCCCGCGCCGCTGCCGCTGCCCGTGCCCACGTTCCGCAGCGCCCTGCACCCGCGCAGCAAGGATGACGTGGACCGGCTGTTCAACGCGCTCGCCCGCCTGCGGGAGCAGGACCCGACGATCGGCATGGAGCGCGACGCCGACACCGGCGAGATGATCCTGCTCACCACCGGCGAGGCGCAGGCGAACATCGTCGCGGAGCGGCTGCAGAAGACCTACAACATCGCGCTCGACCTCGACATCCCGCGCGTGCCGTACCGCGAGACGATCGCCGGCGGAGCGCAGCACGAGTACCGACACAAGAAGCAGACCGGCGGCCACGGCCAGTACGCGCACGTGGTGATCAAGGTCGACCCGCTCGCGCCCGGCTCCGGCTTCGAGTTCACGGAGGAGGTCATCGGCGGCGCGGTGCCGAAGCAGTACATCCCCGCGGTAGAGGCCGGCCTGCACGAGGCGATGGCGAACGGCCCGCTCTCCGGCTCGCCGATCGTGGACGTGAAGGTCACGCTCCTCGGCGGGTCGGCGCACGCGGTGGACTCCTCCGAGATGGCCTTCAAGACCGCCGCCGGCCACGCGCTGAAGGAGGCCGTGCTGGAGGCGCGTCCGGCGCTGCTGGAGCCGATCATGGCGCTGACGATCGAGGTGCCCAGCGACCGCCTCGGCGACCTGATGGGCGACATCACCTCGCGGCGGGGCTCGGTCGTCTCGGTGGACGCGCTGGGGGACCGGAGCGTCGTCCACGCGCGGGCGCCCCTCGCCAGCGTGCAGCGGTACGCCTCCGACCTGCGGGCGCTGAGCCAGGGCCGGGGTTCGTTCAGCCTCGAGTTCGACCACTACGCGCCGCTCCCCGCGAACGAGCAGGAGAAGGTGCTCGCGGCCCGCGCCGCCGCGCACTAGCCGGGCGGCGGCGTGGGGAGTGGAATTTCGTTGCGGAACCGACACGCTCGGCCAGACGTGCGCCATCCGCGGCGGGCATAGCGCGGCACCGGGGCTTGTCCTATGATCGGATGCAGCAACGAAGGCTAGCCTAGTCCTCGAACAGAGCGAGGAGCGGGGGAACCAGTTACCGGGGCGTGATCACCCGCGAACGCCGTGAGGCGCGCGCGGGGATGCGGGACCTCCACCCGTAGCCCGTCAGCTAACCCCGTCGGCATCGGAGGAAAACCCGAAGAGGGCTTTCCTGACTACCACAGCCCAGTCTGCCACCCAGTCCCTCCCCACCTCGGATGCGCCGCCGCGATTCGGCGTGCCCGACGTCGTGCCCACGCCGGATGTCGAAGCGCAGAGCCTCTGGGCCGAGCGCCTCGGCAACGCCGTGCCCATCGTCATCTCGCTGTTCCTCGCCAGCCTCGTGTTCTGGATGCCGCTCACGCGGACGACGGCCGCGTGGCTCGCGGTCGGCCTGACCGCGTGGTTCACCTACTGGGTGCTGCGCTCCTACTCCGTCGCCATCGCGGTGTGGGTCGGCATGCGCCGCATCCGCCGCTGGGAGCGCACGGACTGGCCCGTGAAGTTCGCCGAGTGGCGCTCCGACCCGAAGCACCCGGAGCGCGCGGAGATCGAGTCCTGGGACTGGCCGCGCCACATCGTGATCATCCCGAACTACAAGGAAGAGGAGACCAGCCTCTCCCGCACCGTGGAGGCGATCGCCGAGCAGAAGAACTCGAAGCAGGTGATCGTGGTCCTCGCAATGGAGGCCCGCGAGCCGGGCGCCAACGAGAAGGCCGCCCGCCTGGTGGAGAAGTACCGCGACCAGCTGGGCGACATGTTCGCCACGTTCCACCCGTACGGCCTGCCGGGCGACACCCCCGGCAAGGGCTCCAACGAGGCGTGGGCCGCGCGCGAGGCGTTCTCCCGGCTGATCGAGGACGGCGGGGAGGACATCCGCCGGTACACGATCACCTCGTGCGATGCGGACGCGCTCTTCCACCCGCGCCACTTCTCCGCGCTGAACTACATGTTCCTGACGGCGCGTGACCGCTACCGCACGTTCTGGCAGCCGACGATCTTCAACAGCAACAACATCTGGGACATCCCCGCGCCGCTGCGCATCCCGGACGGCCTGTCCGGCATCAACCGCACGGCGAACCTGGTGCTGCCGCTCAGCCTGAAGTTCCCCACGTCCTGCTACTCCCTGTCGTGGGAGATGCTGCACACGGTGGACTACTGGGACGAGGAGGTCATCCCGGAGGACTGGCACGTCTACATGAAGTGCTGCTACTCCCTGGGCGACCGCGTCCACGTGGAATCGCTGTACCTCCCGCTGGGCAACGACTGCGTGCTCACGGAGAAGTACGGCAAGACGCTCTACGCGCACTACGAGCAGAGCAAGCGCCACGCCTGGGGCGCCAGCGACATCCCGTACGCGTGGCGCGCCGCCTTCAACAAGCACACGAAGATGAGCAAGGCCCGAGGCGTCCTGATCGCCGCGACGGTGACGAAGGTGCACACGCTGTGGTTCTCGCAGTGGTACCTGGTCACGCTCGGCATCCTCGTGCCGTCCAAGCTCGCCGCGCTCGGCGCGCCCATGCCGCACTGGTGGACGCACAAGGCGTTCCAGGTGCCGGGCATGGGCTGGCACATTGAGAACGCGGTGACGTGGGACGGCTGGATGAAGATCGGCACGAAGGAGGGCGTGGTGGAGCCGTGGATGTGGCTCAACCTCACCGGCCTCCTGGTCGCGCTCTGCATCATCCCGCTGTTCGCGATGATCGCGTTCGAGGCGCAGACGCGCCCGCCGCGGCCGGCGCATGTGAAGGCGCACCACCTGGTGTTCCAGTACATGATGTGGCCGCTGATGCTGGTCATCACCTTCTTCTGGGCGAGCCTCCCCGCGCACCACGCCCAGTGGCTCCTCGCCAGCGGCCGCGGCCTGGTCTACCGCGTCGCCGAGAAGAGCCGCCGCTCCGGTCCCACCACCCACGTCCTGCAGACCGAAGTCGTCCCGGCAACGCCGAGACAGGAG
>JBFWQJ010000174.1:0-6351 GCA_050249515.1 Dehalococcoidia bacterium
GGCCCGCTGGGCGGCCCGCGGAGGAGTGGGCGTTCGTGTTGTTGCGGTACTGGACGACGCCGCACGTCGCCGTGTGGCGGCCGCGCGAGCCTGCCGGCGGTCCTCGGGAGTTGCGCGAGGTGGTGCTCCCGCCGTCCCCCCGGTTGCAGCGAAAGGAGGCCGAGGATGCAGCGTAGGCACGCGAGCGCGCAGGAGTCGCTGCCGCTCGACGACGTATCCCGCGACGTGTTGTGCCTGCGCGGAGGTGACTACCGCGCGGTGCTGGAGGCGGGGACCGTCAACTTCGCGCTCAAGTCGGAGGCGGAGCAGGAGGCGATCCTCGCCGGGTACAAGCGCTTCCTGAACGGTCTGGCGTACCCGATCCAGGTGCTCGTGCGGATCGTCCCGACGGATGTGGAGGTCTACCTCTCCGGGCTGCGCGAGAGCCGGAGCGCCCGGCCCGGCGACATCTGGCGGCGCCTCGCACTCGACCATGAGACCTTCGTGCGCCGCCTCGCGCGGGAACGCACGCTGCTCGACCGCCGCTGCTATGTCGTTGTCCCGGCCGGCGCGGGCGGCGTGTTTGAGCGCAACGGCTTCGCCTGGCCACGGCGACCGGCAGGACCGCGGGACGAGGCGACGACGCTCGCCGTCGCACGGCGCGCGCTCACCTTCCGGTGCTCCGAACTCGCGCAGGGACTCGCCGCGTTCGGGGTCCCGACGCGCCGCCTGGCCGCCGAGGAACTGGTCGCGCTATGGCGTGCCTCGTTAGCCGGTGCACCAGTCACGGCCGGCGGCGCGCCCCCGCTGGCGACACCGGTCCTGACCGCGCCGGCGGGCGCGTCCGTCCCGGGGAAGGGGGCCGCCCGTGCCTAGTCTCCCCTCATGGCGCCGGCAACCGGCGCGATCCGCACCAGCGGGCCAGTCGTTCGCGCTCGGCACGCGGACGGCGGCGGACATCGCCGCTCCGTCTGCGGTCGCCGAGGCGCGCGCGGAGGTCACGATCGACGGCTCGGCGAGCCGCGTGCTCGCGATCACGGACTACCCGCGCCACGTCACACCCAACTGGCTCGGACGGCTGATCGACGCCGACGAGCCGCTGGACGTCAGCCTGCACCTGGAGCCACTCGACTCCCGCGGCGTCGTCCGGTCGCTGACGCACCGGATGGTCGAACTGCAGTCGTCGCGCATGCTCGAGGCGAGAGGCGGCCGGATCGCGAGCATCGAGCGCGAGGTGGCGTATGAGGACGTGGAACGTCTGCGCGACGCGCTGGAGCGTGGCGACGAGCGCGTGTTCTCGACGGCGCTCTACCTCCGCCTCCACGGGCGCACCGCCGCCGCGCTGGACGAGAGCGCGACGCGGGTGGCGGGACTGCTCGGCGGCATGATGGCCGGCGCGCGTCCGGCGCTCTACGAGATGTTGCCGGGCGTCCTGGCGTGCCTGCCTGCGGGGCAGGATCACCTGCGCCGGCGCCGCAACCTCGACACGTCGAGCCTCGCCACCATGCTCCCGTTCGGGTCGAGTCACCTCGCGGTGACGGACGGCATCCTCTACGGCGAGAACGCGCACAACCACTCGCTCGTGGTCCACAACCCCTTCGGTAGCGAGCAGGAGAACGCGAACAAGACGGTCTTCGCCAAGTCAGGTGCGGGCAAGAGTTACCTCTGCAAGATCGAGGCGTTGCGCGCGTTGCTGCTGGGCATCGACTACCTCGTGATCGACCCCGAGGACGAGTACGGACGGCTGTGCGAGGCGGTCGGGGGGCAGATGGTCCGCCTGTCGGGGTCGTCGCCGCACCACATCAACCCGTTCGACCTCGCCGCGGCGACGGACGACGACGAGGGCCGCGACCCGCTCGCGGAGCGCGTGCTCGCGCTCCAGGGCCTGCTCGGGGTGATGCTCGCGGATCCCGGACAGCCGCTCGGCCAGCGCGAGCGGGGCGTGCTCGACGAGGCGCTCTACGAGACCTACCGGCGGGCGGGCATCACGCGCGACGCGACCACACACGGCCTGTCCGTCCCGATCCTGCGCGACCTCTTCACCGTGCTGCGCGAACGCGAGGAGCCACACGGCCTCGCCGACCGGCTCGCCCGCTATGTGGACGGGAGCCTCGGACACGTCTTCTCGGAGCGCACCACCGCGTCCCTCGACCGCCCGTTCGTCGTCTTTCAGATGCGCGACCTGGAGGAAGAGCTGCGTCCCGTCGCCATGTACGTGATTGCGGACCATGTGTGGCGCGAAGTCACGCGCCGGCCGCGGCCACGGATGCTCCTGATCGATGAGGCGTGGTCGCTCGTGCGCCACGCCGACGGCGCGCGCTTCCTCGCGGAGATGGCAAGACGGGCGCGCAAGCGCTGGCTGGGCCTGACCACCGTGACGCAGGACGTCGAGGACTTCCTCGCCTCCGCCGAGGGACACACCATCCTCGCCAACAGCTCCGTGCAACTGCTCATGCGGCAGGACAGCTCGACGATCGGGATCGTCGAGCAGACCTTCGGCCTCTCGCGCGGAGAACGCGAGTTCCTCCTCGGTTGCCGTCGCGGCGAGGGGCTGTTCCTCGCGCGCGGCAACCACGTCGCGCTGCGCGTTGAGGCGAGTGAGCTCGAACACGCGCTGGCGACGACATCGCCGGCGGAGCTCGCCCGGCAACGGGAGGAGGACCGTGATGACGGTTGACGTCGAGCGGATCAAGCAGGCGCACCCGATCGCCGACGTGATCGCGGCGCACGGCGTCGCCCTGCGGCCCACCGGACGGCGGTTCATGGGGCGGTGCCCGTTTCACTCCGACGACCGCCCGAGCCTTGTGGTCTATCCCGACACGCGGAGCTACTACTGCTTCGGCTGCGGCAGCAGTGGCGACGTGATCGACTTCGTCCGCCGTGCGCGGGACCTCGGATTCGCGCAGGCGGTCGCGTATCTCGGTGAGCAGCCGTCGGCACCGTCGACGCCGTCGGCTCCAAAGCAGGGGCCGCAGCAGGCGGTACGGCTGTCGGTGGACGACCGGCTGATCCTCACCGCGGCCTGCGAGCTCTACCACGAGGCGCTCTTTCAGACGCCCGATGCCCTGCGTTACCTGGAGGAGCGACACATCCCGCCGTGGCTCGCGCGGCGGGCGCGCCTCGGGTACAGCGACGGACAGTCGCTGCTCGCGTACCTCAAGCGCCGCCGCATCAGCGTCCGCCGTGCGGTCGAGATGGGGCTCTTCTACCCGGACCGCCTCCCCGGCCGCGACGAGCGCGAGGCGATGCGCGGCCGGATCGTGATCCCCGACCTGCGGAGCGGCTACTGCGGATGGATGACCGGGCGCGTGCTTTCGGGCACGTCCGACCGCCCCTACCTCAACCTGGCCCTGCCGAAACCGTTGCTCGGGTACGACGCGGTGCGCGGGCGACCGCGGGTGATCCTGACCGAAGGACCGTTCGACTGGCTCGCGTTGCTCTCCTGGGGACTCCCGGCGTGCGCCTTGCTCGGTACGCAGCCGGCGCCGCACGCGCTGCGCCTGCTCGACCGCACGCGCTCGGTCGTGCTCGTGCTGGACGGCGACGAACCCGGCCGGGAGGGCGCGGCCAACCTGGCGGAGGCGCTCGGCGACCGCGCCACCGTCGTCACGCTCCCTGAAGGCATCAAGGACGTGAGCCAGTTGAGCCTGCGGCCCGACGGCCGCGAGACCTTCTTCCAGTTGCTGGACGAAGCGGGGAGGAGCGTGCGCGATGCGGCGTCGGCGTAGCGATCCGTCGTTCGTCGTCGAGGTCGTGCCGCCGCGCGAGCTCGAAGGCAGCATGAGCGCCGCGCGCGGGATGCTCGGGGCACTGGTCGGCGAGGCACTCGCGCTCGACGTCGCGATCACCGCGGATGGACCGCGCTGGTACGTCCACGCTGCGACCGCGGACGGCCTCGAGCGCGCGCTGGCGCAGGTGCGGGCGGCGTATCCGCAGGCTGCGGTCGAGCGGCTGGCGCACGATCCGGCGGTCGCCGCTCCCGGCGAGCAGGCGGTCATGGTCGAACTGCGGCCGGCCACAGAGCCGGCGCTGCCGCTCCGCCTCGAGTGGCGCGGCGAACGCGACCCGCTCGCGGGCGTCGTCGCCGCCGTCGAGCCGGCGGCGGGTGAGCGCGTCGTCTGCCGCCTCTCGATCGGGTCCGCGCAGTCGCGGAGCGCCGACCGGATCCGGCGGCGCGAGGAGCAGCCGCCCACGCGCCGGCAGTACGAGCACGGCGCGCCGGCGAGCCTGGTCCCGGTCGCCGCGCTGCTGGCCGTGGTGGCGGCGGTGCTGCAGGGCCGCCGCTGGTATGAGGAGGGCGAGTGGGCGTTCATCGCCGCCGCCTGCGGTGCGCTGCTCGTCGGACTGCCCGTGCTGGCGACCGTCGCGGTGCGGCTGTTCATCGGGCGTGCGCCGATCCCGCCGCGCGTGGTCGCTGCGAAGCTGACCGGCCCGCTCGTGACCGCCAGCCTCGACGTACGCGCGATCGGACCCGACCCGGCCCGCCTGCGGGCGCTCGTCGCGCAGACCACGGCGGCGTACGCCGCCTATGACGACGCCGCTGGCGGTGGCTTGCGGGCCGGTGAACTGCGTTCGTCGCGCCCGACCCGGAGGGCGCGTCAACCGCTGCTGCTGAACACGGGCGAGGCCGCGGCGCTGTGGCATCTCCCGGAAGCGGAGGGAACGCCGCTCCGCGTCCGGCGCACGACGGCGCAGCGGTTCGCGCCCGCGCCGGGACACGCGACTCAGGGTGTGCGGGTCGGCGTCTCGACGGTCGGGCCGGTAGACGTACCGGTCCACCTGCCCGCGCCGCTGTTGCACCGCAATCACTTCCTGGTGGCGAAGACGAGGCGGGGGAAGTCCACGCTCCTCCGGCACATCGCCGCCGGGGTGATGGAGCGGGTCGCTACGGGCGTCGAGGACACGGCGCTGGTCGTCGTCGATCCGCATCAGGATCTCGCGGAGGCCGTGCTCGCCGCCGTCCCGCCCGAGCTGATCGACCGGACGATCTACCTGGACTTCGCGCACCTCGACTGGCCGATCGGGCTCAACCTGATCGACGTCACGCTGTTCCCCGACCGCGACAAGGCGGTCGAGAGCGTCGTCACGATCATGAATCGCCTCTGGCCGGACAACTGGGGGCCGCGCATGGAGGGCGCGCTCCGGGCGTCGCTCTCAGCGTTGCACGAGATCAACACGCACCGATCGCGCGTGGAGCAGTTCACGCTGCTGGACGTCGCGCCGTTCCTCACGAACCCGAAGTTTCGCAACGACCTGCTCCAGGAGGTCGAAGACCTCGCGGTCGCCGCGTGGTGGCGCGACAACTTCACGTTCGCCGGGCGCGTCCTGCAGCAGCAGACCGCGAACCCCGTGACGTCGAAGATCGGACGGTTCACCGTCACCGAGGCCAGCAGGCTCGTGCTGGGGCAGCCGCGTTCGACGTTCGATCCGCGCGCGATCATCCGGGATGGCGGCGTGCTCGTCGTGAACACGGCCGTCGGGACGCTCGGCGAAGGTGCCGCGTCGCTCGTCGGCGCGACGGTACTGAACCTGCTCGGCCTGCTCGTCGAGGAGCAGGTCGCCGTGACCCCCGAAGCACGTCGCCGCATCGTCCATCTTGTCGACGAGTCGAGCACGCTCGGCGCGGTCGACTACTCCCGAATGCTCTCCGAACTGGGGAAGTATGGAGCTTCGTTCACGCTCGCCACGCAGGCGCTCGCGAAGCTCGACAGCATCGACCGGGAACTGCTGCCCACCATCCTCGCGAACAGCGACGGCCTGACGGTGTTCGGCGCGAGCGCCGAGGATGCGCGACGGCTGTTGCCGGAGCTCGGGGGCGACCTCGAAGTCGAGGACGTGGTCTCGCTCGACGACTTCTCCGCGTACGCGCGCTGGTGGGACGGCTTCGGGCGCCCGCCTGCGTTCACCCTGCGGGTCGATCCGCCGCCGCCGTCCGATCCGGAGCGGACACGCGCGATCGCGGAACGCTCCGCGCAGCGGCACGGGCGGCCGCGCGCGCTGGTCGCCGCGGAGATCGCGGAGGTCCTGGCGGCGCGCTTCCCGAGCGACATCGGCGACGGCCGGGTCTTGAGAGCGGCCGTGACGGCCACCGCGGCGACGCAGGCGCCTCTGCCGATCGAGGCGGACGACACCACGGCCCACACGGCGCTTGTCGAAGCGCCTGAAACCGCAACAACGCCACACAAGCCCGCTCGCGGGAGTAGCCACCGGAGTCAGGAATGACGGAACTCAAGACCCACCTCTATCTGTGCCTCGACTGGATCGCCCGGCTTCCACTGTGTGGCGAGGCGGAGCTGGCACGGCTGCTCGACCTCGGTGAGGAGACCGTCCGCCGGCTGACCTCTGAGCTCACGCGCCTCGCGTGGATCGAGT
>JBFWQJ010000175.1:0-6283 GCA_050249515.1 Dehalococcoidia bacterium
GTCGAGGATCGCGTGGCCGACGGCGTACTTCGTCATCAGCGGCAGGTCCTCGCGACCGCCCGCGTCATCGAGGATCGTGACGCGGTTGTCGTCGCTGCCGAAGCCGGCATCGGTGGCGGTCACGTCGTTGGCGACGATGAAGCGCGCACCGCGCTCCTTCAGCTTCGCCGCGGCGTTCTCCACCAGGTTCTGCGTCTCCGCCGCGAACCCCACCTTCACCAGCGTCCCGCGCGAGGTGGCCGTGGGCGTGCTGCCCAGGATGTGCGGGTTCTCGACCAGCTCGATCGCCATGCCGGCGGTGCCGGCGCTCTTCTTCAGCTTCTGGTCGGCGGCGGCGGCCGGGCGGTAGTCCGCGACGGCGGCGGCGGCGATCAGCGCGTCCGCGTCCGCGCACGCCTCGTGCACCGCGGCCTGCATCTGCAGCGCGGAGGATACGGGGACCTCGCGCACGGCGGCCGGGGCGGCGAGGCCGACCGTGGAGTCGATCGTCAACTCCGCGCCGCGGTCGCGCGCCGCCTCCGCGATGGCGTAGCCCATCTTCCCGCTGCTGTGGTTGCTGATGTAGCGCACCGGGTCGATCGCCTCGCGCGTGCCGCCGGCGGTGACGACGATGCGCCGCCCCGCGAGGTCGCCGTGTTCGCGGCCGAGGCGCGCGCGCAGCTCGTCCACGATGCGCTCCGGCTCCACGAGCCGCCCCGCGCCCACGCGCCCGGAGGCGAGCCGTCCCGCGGCGGGGCCGATGAAGTGCGTGCCGCGCTCCGTGAGCGTCGCCACGTTCGCCTGCACCGCGGGGTGCTCCCACATCTGCGTGTCCATGGCGGGCGCCACCAGCAGCGGCGCGGTGGTCGCGATGGCGGTGAGCGCCACGAAGTCCTCGGCGAGCCCGGTTGCGAGGCGCGCGAGCGTGGCGGCGGTGGCCGGCGCGATCAGCATCGCGTCCGCGCGGCGGGCCAGCTCCACGTGCGCTTCGCCCTCGGGCCCGGCGGGGTCGAACATGTCGGTGTAGGGGTTGCGCTGCGTGATCGCCTTGAATGCGAGCGGCGTGACGAACTCGGTCGCCGCCTTCGTCAGCACCACGTCCACCACCGCGCCCGCCTGCACCAGGCGGCTGGTGACCTCGATCGCCTTGTAGCAGGCGATCGAGCCGCTCACGCCGAGGACGATGTGGCGGCCCCGCAGCGGGTCGCCGGACCGGCCCGGGAGCGCGCGCTCGGCGGTCATCGGTTCGCCTCGTACACCAGGCGGAGGCCGTCCAGGTTGAGGTCGGGCTCCATCGCGTCGAAGCAGCCGGCCTCCTCGGCGATCAGGTCCGCGTATCCGCCCGTACCGATGACGAGCGCCTCCTCGCCGATCTCCTCCTTGAAGCGGCGCACCATCCCGCGCACCAGCTCCACGTAGCCGAAGAAGATCCCGGACTGCATCGAATGCACGGTGTTGCGGCCGATCGGCCCGTCCGGGTGGGAGATGCCCACGCGGTGCAGCATCGCCGCGCGGTTGAACAGCGCCGCCGAGGCGAGCCCGATGCCGGGGGCGATCGCCCCGCCCAGGTAGTCGCCGTCCCGGGAGACCGCGTCGAAGACGCAGGCGGTGCCCAGGTCCACGATGATCATCGGCGGGTCGTAGCGATCCAGCGCGGCGACCGCGTGCAGGATGCGGTCCGGACCCACCTCGCGCGGGTTGTCGTAGAGCACGCGCACGCCGGTCTTCACCCCCGGCCCCACCACGATCGGCTCCACGTCGAAGTGCTGGCGGCACACCTGCTGGAACGTGGTGATCAGGGGCGGGACGGTGCTGGACATGATCGCCGCGCTGATGTCGTCCGGGGTCAGGTCGCGGCTCCGCAGCAGGCCCAGCAGCAGGATCGCGTACTCGTCCGCGAAGTTGTCCTGGTCCGTGGCGATGCGGAACGTCGCGATCAGGTCATCGCCCTCGAAGACCCCGATCGCGACGCTGGTGTTGCCGATGTCGATGGCCAGAAGGTGGCCGGCACCGCTGGTCGGCGCTGGCATGGGAGCCTCCTCGATACTCCGCCGGCGGCGCCGGTCGGCGTTCGGATGACGGTCGCGCCAGTATGACAGGAACGCCCGGGCGTCGCACGACCGCACGCCCCGGCACGCACGCAAGCACCGATCCGCAGCAGGTCAGCCGATCCCGTGGAATCTTTCTCGCGATGTTCGTGGACGAATTGCCTTCACTCCGACATAAGTGGCTTGATCGGCCTCAAAAGCCGGTGCTACATTCGGCGCCGGTCGACTCCTCGCTCGCGTTTGCGGCAAACGATGCGACGGGACCGGCTCCGAACAGACGACGGTTCCAGTTCATCGCGGCCTATCAACAGATCAACAACATCTGTGGATACTCGATGCACGCCATCGGCGTGCCTGCGCGATGTTGTGCCCGAGACGGCTCGGGCGAGGTGAGGTAACGGCTGCGTGCACGACGACCCCGTCGCTCTCTGGCAGGCAGCGCTCAAGGACCTCTCCTCGCAGGTGTCCCGGGCGAACTACGACACGTGGTTGGATGGCACACAGGGTGTGCGCCTGGAGCAGGACCACCTGGTCGTCGGGACACGCTCGGAGTTCGTGACGGAGTGGCTGCAGAAGCGCCTCCGCCCCGCGATCATCCGCTCCCTCACTGACCTGGCCGGCCACCCGCTGGACGTCACCTTCGAGCCGCTCCGCTCGATCGAGGATCAGGTCGCCGCGCTGAACGAGCTGGCCGGGGCCACGCAGCGTTCCCCGCAGCCGCGCCCGCGCCTCCGTGAGCGCTACACCTTCGACAACTACATCGTCGGGCCCGGCAACCGCCTGGCGTTCGCGGCCGCCGAGGGCGTCGCGCGGGACGCCGGTCGCCTGTACAACCCGCTGTTCATCTACGGTGGCCCCGGGCTGGGCAAGACCCACCTGCTGCACGCCGTGGGCCACGCGCTCCTGGAGCAGGGGCTGCACGTGGTCTACCTGAGCGCGGAGGCCTTCACCAACCAGCTCATCACCGCGATCCAGCAGCGCAAGATGGACGAGTTCCGCGCGCGCTACCGCTCCGCGGACGCGCTGCTCATGGATGACGTCCAGTTCATCGCCGGCAAGGAGCAGACGCAGGAGGAGTTCTTCTACACCTTCAACGAGCTCTACGAGGCCGGCAAGCAGATCGTCATCACCTCGGACAAGAGCCCGGCGCACATCCAGCACCTGGAGGACCGCCTGCGCACCCGCTTCGAGTGGGGCATGATCGCGGACCTGCAGGCGCCGGACATGGAGACGCGCATCGCGATCCTGCGCCACAAGGCCGCGGAGCAGAACATCCGCGTCCGCGACGACGTGCTGCAGGTGATCGCCTCCCGCTTCAAGAACAACATCCGCGAGCTGGAAGGGTCGCTCACCCGCGTGGTGGCCTACTCGCGCCTCACGGGTGAACCGCTGTCGCCCGACCTGGTGCACTCCGCACTCGCCTCGCTGGAGCCGACGGAGCCGCGTCTGCCGCCGTCGCCCGAGTTGATCATGGACATCGTCTGCCGCTACTTCGAGATCGACCGCGAGGGTCTGCTCTCCAAGAGCCGCGAGAAGCGCGTGGCCTACCCGCGCCAGGTGGCGATGTACCTGATGCGCGAGCTGGCGCATCGCTCGCTGGTGGAGATCGGGGACGCCCTCGGCGGGCGCGACCACTCCACCGTGCACCACGGCTGGCGCAAGATGGAGCGCTCGCTCGCGGTGGACCCGGAGACGAAGCGCGACATCGGCAGCCTGCGCGAGATGATCGAGTCCTCGCGCCGGATCGCGTAGCCTCGAGGGCACTCCCGAGGGGTCGGCCGGCCGCGCTTACGCCGTTCCTCGACGGGTTATCTATCCACAATCCCGTCAGTTATCCCCGTCCCGCGTTCACGACCCGAGATCATCACTGTCCCGATAAACTGAGTATGCCAATGACTCCCTCGGTGCGCCGTTTCGTGGATAAACGGAGGAAATCCGGGGATATCACAGGGGGGTTGTGGCTTAATCACGATCGTACCGCCGGACGACATCGACGCCTCGGAGCCCTTGACGAGCGGATGCCGGGACGATTGTGGATGGACGGCGCACTCATGAGTCCGATGTGCACCGTCCCTGTAGATTCGCGCCACTCCTGCTCTCCACACCTTCCACACCATGACGATGACGATGATCTGGCGGCTTGCTGCATGGGTACGCGCTCCCGCACAGTGGAATCACGTCATCCACATACCCACATCTACCCTGACCGAAGCCCCCGAGCCGATGCCGGCGCAGCCCCTGCGAGTTTGTCGTGATTGATAGCGTCGAGATCGAAGTGGCCGGCGGGACCGGCGGGGACGGCGCGGTCTCCTTTCTGCGCGAGAAGTTCATGCCGCTGGGCGGCCCCGACGGCGGCGACGGTGGCCGCGGCGGTGATGTGGTGCTGGTCGCCGACCCGCGTCTCGCCTCGCTGGACCGCTACGCCGACGGGCGCCCACACCAGGCGGCGGCCGGGGTGGCCGGCAGCGGCAACCAGCGTCGAGGCGCCTCCGCGCCCGCGCTGGAGCTGCCGGTGCCCGTGGGGACGACCGTGTGGCCGGCGGACGAGGAGGTGGACGAGCCGATCGCCGACCTCCAGGCGCCGGGCGACCGCGCCGTCATCGCGCGCGGCGGTCGAGGCGGCATGGGGAACCGCCGTTTCGCGACGCCCACGCGGCAGGCGCCGAAGTGGGCGCAGTACGGCGCGGAGGGCCAGCGCCGCCGCCTGCGGCTGGAGCTGAAGCTGCTGGCGGACGTGGGCATCGTGGGGCTGCCGAACGCCGGCAAGTCCACGCTGCTGAGCGTCTGGAGCAACGCCACGCCGAAGATCGGCGCCTACCCCTTCACCACGCTGGAGCCGCAGTTGGGCGTGGTGAGCCTGGGCTACGACTCCTTCGTCGCCGCGGACATGCCCGGGCTGATTGAGGGCGCCAGCGCCGGGGTGGGCCTCGGCATCGAGTTCCTGCGGCACATCGAGCGGACGCGGGTGCTGGTGCACCTGCTGGACATGACGGGCGAGGAGCCGCTGGCGGACTTCGCGCTGATCAACGAGGAACTCCGCGCGTTCGGGCACGGACTGTCGGAGAAGCCGCAGATCCTCGGGCTGAACAAGATGGACGACCCGGACGCACAGGCGCGCCTGGAGCTCCTGCAGCCGGAGATCGAGGCGCTCGGCCTGCCATGGCTCGCGTTGTCCGCCGCGACGCGCCAGGGGACGCGTGAGCTCGCTCAGCGCGCGCTCCAGGCGCTGCGCGAGGTGGAAGTGGCGGAGGTCAGCGCGGCCGCGCGGGAGCTGCCCGTGCTGACGCCGGAGCCCGCCCAGCGCAATCGCTTCGAGGCGTACCGCGCGGAGGACGGCATGGCCGTGGTGGAAGGCGCCACCCCCAACTGGCTCGCGCAGACGCTGCCGCTGGAGGAACGCGAGGCGCGCGAGGAGTTCTACACGCGCCTCCGCCGGATGGGGGTGCAGCGCGCGCTGAACCGCCTGAAGGTGCGGGACGGCGAGCGCATCCGCGTGGGCGGCGTCGAAGTGGCCTGGGAGGCGTAGCCCCCGTGGTCGCGAACGTGGGCAGCGGGGCGCGCTTCGGCATCATGGGCGGCACCTTTGACCCGCCGCACGTCGCGCACCTGGCCCTGGCTGCCGCTGCGCGGGACGCGCTCTCGCTGGATCGGGTGCTGTTCATCCCGGCCGGCGACCCCTGGCTGAAGGCGGACCGCACGATCAGCGCCGCCGCCGACCGCCTCGCGATGGTGCGCCTCGCGGTCGAGGGCCTCGACTGGGCCGAGGTGAGCGCGATGGAGATCGAGCGGAACGGGCCGACCTACACCATCGACACCGTCGGCGAGCTGGTGACGACGCGCCCCGGCGACTGGTGGCTGATCATCGGCGAGGACTCGCTGAACGACCTGCCGCGTTGGCACGAGCCGCAGCACCTGGTGATGCGCATCCGCCTCGCCGTCGCTCGCCGCGACGGGGACGGCGCAGAGCGCCCGCTGATCAGCGACGCGCTGCGGGCGGGCCTGCCGGGCATCGAGGAGCGCGTGGACGTGCTGCCGATGCCGAGGATGGACGTCTCCGCCACCAACATCCGCTCGCGGATCGCCTCGGGCCTGCCGACGGAGGGGCTGCTCCCGCCCCCCGTCCGCGCTTACATCGACGCGCGGGGGCTGTACCGCGAGTAGCAACGGATTGCGTGAGGTGGGCGGCCCACCCCTGCCCCTCCCGGCGCGGGAGGGGTTCTGAAGGGGACGTGGGGGGGGCGCCCCCCCCCCCCCCC
>JBFWQJ010000176.1:0-6267 GCA_050249515.1 Dehalococcoidia bacterium
CCGCGCGGCGAACTCCGTGGCCTCCGCGCCGCGCGAACCCGTCCGCCGCACCGGCGACGCGCTGGTACGGCTGGGTGTGGACGACACCCGCGCGCTGATCCTCGCGACGCTGCTGGAGGACGGCGCGTCCAACGCGCTGGGGCGGTCCGAGATCGACGTGGACGAGCTCTGGCGGCACACGCTGGCCGTCGGCCTGCTCACCGAGGCGACGTGCGCCTCCGACGAGACGCTGGCCGACCTGCGCGGCATGGCGTTCACCGGCGGCGTGCTCCACGACATCGGCCGCCTGGTGCTGGCGGCGCAGCAGCCTCGACGCTACGCGCGCGTGGTGCGGCTGGCCGCGCGCGGCACGCCGGTGATCGAGGCGGAGCTGTCGCAGTTCAGCCTGGACCACGCCGCGTTCGGCGGCGGCGTCGCACTCGCGTGGGGACTGCCCGAGGTGATCGCGAGCGCCATCGCCGGGCACCACGAGGGCGGCACGCCGCTGGCACGCGCGCTCCAGCAGGCGATCGCGATCGCGCGCAGCCTCGGCATCGGCGATGGCGTCGCGCCGGCGCCCGTCCCCGCGCTCGACTTCGCGAGCCAGCAGGCCGCGCCGCTCCGACTCCTCGGCGGGCCCGGCGTGCTGATGCGCCGCATCGAATGGTTCCGGGCGGCGCTCGGCGCGTGACGCGATCGCGCTAGTCCGCGCCGCGCCGCCGGTACTGGATCGCCTCGGCCAGGTGCACCGTCTCGATCGCGTCGGAGCCGGCGAGGTCGGCGATCGTGCGCGCCACCTTCAGCACGCGGTGGAACGCGCGCGCCGACAGGCCGAGTTGCTCCATCGCCGCCGCCAGCAGCGGCTGCGCCGCGGGGACCAGGGGCTCCTGGCAGAACCGGCGCACCTCCAGCGGCCCCATCTCTGAGTTCGTGACGGCCGCGGAGTCGCGCAGCCGCTCCGCCTGCCGCGCGCGCGCCGCGACCACGCGCTCCCGCACGGCCGCGGAGGGCTCCCCCGTCGCCTCGCCCGTCAGCTCGCTGAACTCGACGCGCGGCACCTCCACGAAGATATCGAGGCGGTCCATGAGCGGCCCGGAGACGCGGCGCTGGTAGCGCGAGACGGCCCCCTCCGGGCAGGTGCAGGAGCGCAGCGAGTCGCCGTAGTAGCCGCAGGGGCACGGGTTCATCGCCGCGACGAGGAGGAACCGCGCGGGGAACGCGACCGAGCCGCGCGCCCGCGAGATCGTGATCGAGCCCGCCTCCAACGGCTCGCGGAGCGCCTCCAGCGCGGCGGCGCCGAACTCCGGGAACTCGTCGAGGAACAGCACACCCCGATGCGCCAGCGAGATCTCGCCCGGCCGGATGTTCGTGCCCCCGCCCACCAACCCGGCGTGCGAGATCGTGTGGTGCGGCGAGCGGAACGGCCGCTCCCCCACCAGCGGGTGGTCTCGGCTGAGCAGCCCCGCCACGGAGTACACCTTCGCGACCTCGATCGCCTCGCCCGGCGTGAGCGGCGCGAGAAGCCCGGGCATGGCGCGCGCGAGGAGCGTCTTCCCGGAGCCGGGCGGGCCCTGCATCATCACGTTATGTCCACCGGCGGCGGCCACCTCGAGCGCGCGCTTCACGTGCTCCTGGCCCTGCACCACCGCGAGGTCGTGCAGCTCGATCGCGGGCGCGGACGGCGGGGGCGGCAGCGGGCGCGACTCCCACGTCGCGGGGTCGAGGGCGGCCTGCGCCAGCGACTCGATGCCGAGCACGCGGACGCCGGCGACCACGGACGCCTCCTGGACGTCCTCCGCCGGGACGATCGCGGTGCCGATGCCCTGCGCGAGGCACATCGCGACGAACGGGAGCACCCCCGCGACGTGCCGGAGCCGCCCGTCCAGCGACAGCTCGCCGAAGAGCGCGACGTCCGGGCCGAACCGGTCCGGGACCTGCCCGGAGGCCACGAGGATCGCGACGGCGATCGGCAGGTCGTAGACCGGCCCCTCCTTGCGCACATCGGCGGGGGCGAGGTTCACGGTGATGCGGCGGAGCGGGAACTCGAACCCCGCGTTCTTGATCGCGGCGCGGACGCGCTCGCGCGCCTCCTGCACGGCGGCGTCCGGGAGCCCGACGATGTTGAAGGCCGGCAACCCGCTGCCGATGTCCACCTCGACGTCGACGGGGAGGCCCTCGATGCCACGGAGCGCGCCGGTGCGCACGCAGGCGGGGCCGCGGCCGGAGAGCGGGTCGTCGGTCGTCATGGGCGTGCCGCCGCTGCTAGTCGCAGTTCGGCACCCCCGCGAAGCAGTCCCACTGGTCGACCACGGCGAACGCCACCAGCGCGAACGTGACCGCCAAGGCGACGCTGGCGGCCATCAGGCTACCTCGATCGCCGCGCCACGCACGACGGACGTTGAGCAGGAACCCGGCGAGCGGCGCGAAGAGCACCGCCAGCATCACCACGCGCACCACGAGGCGGACGCGCCCCTCCGGATCCGGCAGCGCGAACGGCGGCACGATGTTGTTCGAGGCGAGGAGGACGAGCGCGACGATCGGGAGGCACAGCGCCACGCCGAGGAGCGCCGGAAGACTCGGACGGAACGCGCTGCGACCCGGCACGACGGCCTCCTGCTGATCTCCGCCCGTCCGAGCGAATCGTGTGCTTGGGCCGTCTCGTTGTCAACGCGCGCGAATGACGCCCTAGCGGCTGGGCGCGTCGAGGAACCCGATGAACCCCGGGCGGCTGGCACCGGACTCCGGGTCCGCGTGCTGGTTCTGCTCCACGCGGAAGCCGAGGCGGCGCAGGAGCCTCGCGCCGCGCTCGTTGTCCGGGCCGACGGACGCGACCAGGCGGTTGAGGCGCAGCGAGTTGAAGCCGAGCGAGACGACGGCGCCGCCGGCCTCGGCGCCGTAGCCGCGGTTCCAGTGCGCGCGCCCCAGCGCGACGAGCAGTTCGCCCTCGGTGCGGCCGGGGACGGCGCCTACGGCGTCCTGCGGCGACTTCGGGGCGAAGCGCGCGCGGTCCGCGGCGCGGCGGAGCGGCAGGACGCCGGCGAGGCCAATCAGCGCGTAGTCCGCGGCGCGCTCGACGGCGAGGAGGCCCGGCTCGTCGGCGGCGCGGGCGATCCTCGACAGCACGCCGTTGGGCGCGCTCACGTCGACCAGCGACTCGACGTGCCCGATCCACAGCACGGCGACCTCCAGGTCGGCGTAGAGCAGCCGGTGGATGTTCTCGAGGTCGGACAGCGAGGCCAGACGCAGCGACAGCCGGGAGGTCTCGATGACCTTCACGCGCCCATGCCCGATCGGCGCACGGAGATGACGCCGCGCACGCCGTCCAGGTGACCGAGCAGCTGCGCGAACTGCGCGCCGCCCTCCGTCTCCAGCGTCAGCTCCACCGTCACGGTGCGGTCGTCGTGCTCGATGGTGCGGACGCCGACCATGTTCGCCCGGTGCCCCGCGATGATCGTCGTCATGTCGCGCAGCAGGCCGACGCGGTCCCACGCCAGCACCTCCACGCTCGCGCTGTAGAGCGAGCGGCCGGGGCCCCAGTCGCACTCCACCACGCGGGCGGCATCGCGGTCCCAGTGGGCGCTGCGGCAGTCCGCGCGGTGCACGGTGACGCCGCGCGCCCGGGTGACGTAGCCCATGATCGGGTCGCCGGGGAGCGGACGGCAGCACTTCGCGAGCTGGACGTGCAGCCCGCCGGTGCCCAGCACGCGCACGCCCGGGGCGCCGCGGTTCACCTCCACCGTGGCGGCGGCGAGCTTCGGCGTCTCGGGCTGCGGGACGTACTCCGCCAGCCGGTTCATCAGCTTCTGCACGCCGAGGTCGCCGGAGCCGAGCGCCGCGTGCAGCTCGCGCTGGTTGTCGTAGCCGAGCTTCGACGGCAGGTCGCCGGGCGGCCGCTCCAGGCCGAGGCGGCGCACCTCGCGGTCGAGGATCTCGCGGCCCTTGTCCACGTTCTCGTCGCGGTGCTCGCGGCGGAACCACTGGCGCACCTTCTGCCGCGAATGGCTCGACCCGAGGTACCCGAGCGAGGGGATCAGCCAGTCGCGCGAGGGTCCCTTGGGCACCCTCGACCGGATGATCTCGACGACGTCGCCGTTCTTCAGCACGGTGTTGAGCGGCACCATCTTGCCGTTCACCTTCGCGCCGACGCAGTTGTAGCCCAGGTCCGTGTGGATGCGGAACGCGAAGTCGATGGGCGTCGACCCGGCGGGCAGGACGCGCACGGCGCCCTTCGGGGTGTGCACGAAGACCTGGTCGCGGAAGACGTCCAGCCGCACGGACTCCAGGAAGTCCTCCGTGCCGGAGACCTCCTGCTGCCATTCGAGGAGGTGGCGGAGCCACGCCATGCGCTCCTCGTACTGGCTGTCGCGCTTGCCGCCGGCGTCGGCCTTGTACTGCCAGTGCGCGGCGACGCCGTACTCGGCGACCTGGTGCATCTCGTACGTGCGGATCTGCACCTCGAAGGGACGCATGTCCGGGCCGAGCACGCTGGTGTGCAGCGACTGGTACAGCGACTCCTTCGGGCTCGCGATGTAGTCGTCGAAGGTGCCGGGGATCGGACGCCAGTGCTGGTGCACCACGCCGAGGGCGTTGTAGCAGTCCGCGATCGTGTTCACGAACACGCGCAGCGCCAGCAGGTCGCGCATCTGGTCGAAGGAGCGTCCCTGCTCCGCGTAGCGCTGCATCTTCTCCGCGATCGACTTGAGGTGCTTCACGCGGCTGGTGACCTCGGCGTCGATGCCCGCGGCGACGAGGACGTCCTTCAGCTCCGTCTCCAGCTGACGCACGTAGCGCTCGCGCTCGCTCCGGCGCGAGGCGACCATGCTGGCGACGCGGTGGTACGTCTCCGGCTCCAGGTAGCGGAACGCCAGGTCCTCCAGCTCCCACTTGAACTGCCACACGCCGAGGCGCGAGGCGAGCGGGGCGTAGATCTCCATCGTCTCCCGCGCGAGCGCCTGCTGCCGGCCGCTGCCCAGGTGCTCCAGCGTGCGCATGTTGTGCAGCCGGTCCGCCATCTTCACGATGACCACGCGGACGTCCTCCGCCATGGCGAGGAACATCTTGCGGAGCGTCTCCGCGTCCGCCTGCTCCACGTCCAGCGCGCGGTCCGGGAGCTGCTCGATCTTCGTCGCGCCCTCCACCAGGAGCGTGACGTCCGGCCCGAACTTCGCGCGCAGCTGCTCCGCGGTCACGCCGCAGTCCTCGATGGTGTCGTGGAGCAGCGCCGCCTCCAGCGTGGGGGCGTCCATGTGGAGCTCCGCGCACAGGCGAGCGACGGCGATGGGGTGGATGACGTAGGGCTCGCCGGAGCGGCGCGTCTGGCCCTCGTGCTTCTCGATCGCGAAATCGAGGGCGCGCTGCACCTGCTCGACGCGGTCGGGTGGGAGATACCCGGCGGCCTCTTCGAGCAGCTCCGTGGCTCCGGCGGGCAGCGGCTGCGAGACGACCATTTGAGGCGAGTATACGACCCGACGCATTACGAGGATGGTCGGGAGGCCCCCACCATCGGGAGCGCGGGCGTTCGGCGAGGGGCGCGGTGCTCGGACGCCCCCACCCTCGCCCTCCCCCCACGAGGGGGCGCGAGGCCCGGGGCACGCGCCCCTCACCCGCGTTGCCCGGGCCCCGGGGCGTCCGTAGACTCCCCGCATGCCTTCACCTCGCGCCCCACGGGGCATGCACGACACCCTGCCTGAGGACGCCGAGCTGTGGCGGTACATCCGCGACACCGCGGAGCGCGTCGCTCGCCTGTACGACTACCGCGAAATCGAGACCCCGGTGGTGGAGGACGCCTCCGTCTTCCTGCACACCGCGGGCGACGAGTCCGACATCGTGCAGAAGGAGGTCTACCTCTTCGAGGACCGCGGCGGCGACCGCCTCGCGCTGCGGCCGGAGGGGACGGCGGCGGCCTGCCGGGCGTACCTCGAGCACGGCATGTCGAGCCGCCCGCAGCCCGTGCGGCTGTACTACTTCGGCCCGTTCTTCCGCTACGACCGCCCGCAGGCGGGGCGCTACCGCCAGTTGCACCAGTTCGGCGTGGAGGCGATCGGCACCGATTCGCCCGCCGCGGACGCGGAGCTGATCGACCTGCAGCTGACGCTCTACCGTGAACTCGGGCTGACCGGCCTGCACCTGCGCATCAACTCCATCGGCACGGCGGAGACGCGGCGCGCCTACATGGAGGTGCTCCGCAAGCACTTCGCGCCGCACGTCGCCTCGCTCTCGCGCGACTCGCAGCGCCGCTATGAGACGAACATCCTGCGCGTGCTCGACTCCAAGGAAAGATCGGAAGAG
>JBFWQJ010000177.1:0-6245 GCA_050249515.1 Dehalococcoidia bacterium
GGATCGCGCACGGCGCGGGCCCTCGGGATCATACCCTGAGGGCACACCTGAAGGGGAGCGCATGCCCGTCCCGACCTTCTCCCGCCCCCGTCGGGCGCTCCGCGGGCTCGGCCTCGTGGCGCTCGAGGTGGCCCTGGCGCTGGCGCTCGTCGCCTGCGGGGCGAGCGACACCCCGCCGCGCAGCCCGCTGGACGATCGGGGGCCGGCGCCCACCGTGCCGCCCGGCGTGACCTCGTTCCCGCCGCCGTTCACGCCGCCCGCGCTCACCCCGACCGCCGCCGTCCCGACGGCGCCCGCGGGCGCGCCCACCTCGCCCGACCGCGGCGACCCGGAGGCGGCCGCCGGCGCGGCGATCGAGGTGCTCGCGCAGCGGATGGCGGTGAGCGCCACCCGCCTGAGCCTGGTCAGCGTGGAGCCGGTGGACTGGCCCAGCGCCTGCCTCGGCGCGGCGCTCCCCGGCGTCGCCTGCGCGCAGGTCGTCACCCCCGGCTACCGCGTCATCCTCCGCTACGACACCGGCTCCCGGCACGAGGTGCACACCGGGCGCGGCGGGCTGGCCGTCTGGGTGCCGCAGGAGACGCTGCAGGCGACGGTGCGCGAGGCGGAGCTGGGCGGCGCCCCGCTCGTCCTCGAGGCGGCCGGGCGCACCGTCCGGGTGCTCCTCGGCCCCGGTACGCAGCGCCTCGGCGGCCCGATGGGCGCGCTCAAGGCGGGCGACCGCGTCACGCTCGGCGTGGACGACCCGCGCGATGGCGGCCCGCTCCGGGCGGTGTGGATCGCGCGCGAGTAGTCAGGACGAGCGAGCCCGCTCGCGGGCCTTCCGGCGCTGGGTCAGGACGATGCGCGTGCCAAGCGCTGCGATCCAGCCGGCGGTGAGGAACGATGACATCGGGGTGATCGCCGTGAAGTACCGTTCCAGCGCGATCGTCCCAAGCGTGATGAGCGCCTGGGCGGCGAGGCAGATGAGGCCGATCGTCGTTGCGATGCGTTCGCCCCTCGACCAGCGCGCGTGCTCGGCTCGTACCTCCGGCCATCGCCGCCATAGGAGCAGTCCTATGACCAGGAACACGACGCCGAAGGCGATGAACGGGAAGAGATTGAAAAGCATCTGCACCGCGTGCCCTCCTGACTGACCCCCGCCGTGCTACTTCGCGGCCTCGCGCGCGGCGATCGCGTCCGCGGTGGAGAGGAGCGCCCGGGCGCGGCGGACGGTGCGACGGTCCACGAGGCGGTCGTAGGTCGAGGCCTCCGGCATCTCGCCGGCAACCACGCCCACCCACTCGCCCCGCTCGCGCACGCGCTCCCACTCGGCGAGCGTCGCGCGGGCCACGGCCACCTCGATCGGGTCGGGCGCGAACAGGCGGTTCATCGCCGCCGCCTCGTCCTCGTCCTGCACGAGCGCGCCCGCGGCGCCGAGGTCGTGCGCGCGCTGGGCGAGGCCCGCCGTCTCCGGGCGGTGGTGCGCCACGGAGAGCAGCCACGGCAGCCGCGCGGTGTCCGCCGCGATCGCCAGGTCCGCCATCGCGTGGTCGTAGAGCGCGCCGGCGCGGTTCCCCAGCCCCAGGTCCTCGCGCAGCCCGTCGATGCTCAGCAGCACGCCGCTGTGCCGGTCCACCGCGTCGAGGATCTTCGCGATACGCGTGAGCCCCTCGGCGGAGTCGATCTCGGGGATGAGGCGGGTGTGGCCGGGCTCGATGCCGCGACGCATCTCGCGCTTGCGGATCGCCACGTCGGCGTCGCGCGCGTCCTGCGGGATCTCGGTGCCGGAGAGCACCACGGCCGTCACCGCCTCCATGATCACCGCGTCCAGGTCGTGCTCGATCTCCCCGGAGCGCGTGTCCGCCACCCGCACGAGGACGCCCCGGCCGGCCTGCGCGATGCGCGGGATCGCCTCCTCGGCGTTCGCGCGGGCGCGGGCGCGCTGCCCGTGGATCGCGGGTGCGGCGAGGTCGATCACCACGGCATCGGCGGCCGAGGTGGCGGCCGAGGCGAGCGCCGGGGCGTCCAGCGCGCTGACGAGGAGAGTGCTGCGCAGTGCGAGCATCAGGCGGTCCATTCCAGTCTCACGTCCGCGCAGCCTACCGCATGTCCCACGTTCGGCGGCGTCGCCGCGCGAGGCTAGGCCCCCGCGAGGATCGCGTCCAGCCGGTCGGCTGGGGCGGACGGGCCGACGACGGCCAGCGAGTACGCGCGCGCGCCGAAGACGCGGCGGGCGACACGCTGGATGTCCGCGGCGGTGACGGCGCGCAGCCGCTCCACGGTGACGTCGGGCGGCTCGATCGCCCCGTCCAGCAGCAGCTGGGTGCCTCGACGCTGGCCGAGCGACATCGGCGTCTCGAGCGAGAGCCGGAACGACCCGGCGGCGTAGTCCTTCGTGCGCTGGAGCTCCTCGTCGCCCATCGGCTCGTCCACCAGGCGCTGGAGCTCCGCGGTGATCACCTGCAGCGCCTCCTCCTGGTGCTCGCGCGTGACGCCCGCGCTCACCGAGACGCTGCCGATGTCCATGTAGCGCGTGGCGCCCGAGGACACGGAGTACGCGAGGCCGCGGCGCTCGCGGACCTCCTTGAACAGCCGGGACGACATCCCCCGGCCGAGCGCGGTGTTCATGAGGTCCAGCGCGTAGCGGTCGGGGTCGTTCCGGCCGACACCGGGCGCGGAGAGCGCCAGGTTCGTCTGTTCGATCTCGCGCGGCTCGATGAGCACGTGCTCCGCCGGGCGGCCCGCTCGGCCGGGTGCGTACGACGCAGCGGCGGCCCCGGCCGGCAGCCCGCCAAACTCGCGCTCCACGAACGCGCGCACCTGCGCGACGTCGATGTTCCCGGCGACGGACAGTACGGCGTTCGCCGCGCCGTAGAACGCCCCGATGTGCGAGACGAAGTCCTCCCGCTGCATCGCGCCCACGGTCTCCAGGCTCCCCGCGATCGGCCAGCCGACCGGCTGGTCGCCATAGGCGGCGGTGGAGAGCAGCTCACCGACGTACGAGCCCGGCGAGTCGTGCGAACGGCGGATCTCCTGCTGCACCACCGTGCGCTCCCGCTCGATTTCCTCGGGCGCGAGGAGCGAGCGCTGCAGCATGTCACCGAGCACCTCGATGCCGGTCTCCACGCGCTCGTACGGGAGGTTGTTCCAGTAGCAGGTGATCTCCTTCGTCGTGAAGGCGTTGAGGCCGCCCCCGGCGCCCTCGATCGCCTCGGAGATCTCCGGCGCGGTCGGCCGGCGCTCTGTCCCCTTGAACAGCATGTGCTCGATGTAGTGGGACAGCCCGTTCGTCCTCGGCACCTCGTCGCGCGACCCGACGCGCACGAAGAAGGAGGTGGCGGCGCTCTGCGCGGTGGGTATGACGGTGGTGACCAGCCGCAGCCCGTTGGAGAGCGTGAAGATCTCAGGTTCGTTCGCCAAGGCAGCACCTTCTTCTACGGGCTTCTACGGGTCGCGGGCCGGTGGATCAGACTAGGCTCGCCGCCTCCGGGGCCGCAACGCGGAGGCGGGCGGGAACGGATGCGGCACTCCGGACGTACCGTAAGGGTGATGACACCACCGCTCCGCCGGTCGCTCGCCCCGCTGGCCGTCGCGGCCGCGCTGCTCCTCGGCTGCACCACGCCCGAGGCAACCCCCACGCCGAGGCCGACGCTCGCCGGCGTCACCCCGTCCGCCACCGCGACCGGGAGCGCCTCGGCCACCCCCACGCCCACCTCGACTGCACCCGCCGAGGCGACCGCGCCGCAGGTCACGCCGAAGCCCTCGCCGACCGGCACCCCCGAGCCCCCCGCACTGACGGGCGACATCATCGGGTGGTTCACGGAGCCCCGGCCCGCCTCGAACGTCGCGACGCGCACGATCGGTGTCCCGCCCCCCTCGCCCTTCCCGCCGTACGACCGGCAGAGCGCGGAGGTGGTGCTGTACGACGTGGAGACGATGACCGAGCGCCGGCTGGGCCTCGGCGGATACGCCTCGTTCAGCCCGGACGGGACGATGCTGGCCTGGGTCACCGGGCCCGAGGCGCACCGGTGGGAGGAGCTGCGCCTCCTCGACCTGCGGACGGGCGAGGAGCGCGGCCTCGGCCGGGCGCGCACGGCCCAGTGGCTCGGCAACGAGACGATCGCCGTGTACGAGCAGGGGAACGACCGCGCGGTTGTCGATGTCGTCACCGGCGCCCACGGTCCGGAGCGCACCGGGGACGATCCGCCGCGGCCACCCGAGATTGGGGGTTATCTACTGCAGGGATTGAGCTACCCGCCCGATATTTTCCGCTCTCACTACCGGCTCATCCGCGCCGACGATGGCAGCGGGTTCCTATTCGACGCCTACCGCGCCGTGCTGGCCCCGGACGGCCGGCTGTTCCTCGCGACTGTCCCGGAGCCGGCGGCGCGAAGCCAGCCGAACCCGGGCGGCCCGAACGTGGGCCTAGTGGAGACCAACCTCTTCGAGGTCGACCCGGCGACGCGACTGGCGACGTTCATCGCCACGACGCGCGCCTCGTTCCCGAACTGGCCGTTCGCGGCGGGGGCGGACGTGGTGGTGTGGCAACAGAACGCCTGCACGCAGTCCGCGACGACACACCTCCTCGACCGGCGGACAGGCGCCCGCACGGAAGTCCGAGGCCCCATCGAATGGCCGTACGCGGTCACGCCGGCCGGGCTGATCGCATCCGGCGCCTTCGGCGCGAAGGCACTGATCGACCCGGCCACGCTGGACTACCGCGTCGTGCTCCCCGACGGGCTCGTCGACGTCGCCTGGTCACGGGACTTCCGCTACGCCGCCGTTGGCGCGGCACTGGGACATGGCGGCCTGTGCGGGGGATGAGGGTGGCAATCCGCGCCGCCCGCCCGCGCGTAGACTGAGCGCGATGTTCCCCGCCCTTCCTCGCACCGCGCGCCTCCTCCCGCTCGCGCTCCTCGCGACGCTGCTCCTCGCGTGCACGCGGGAGCCTGCGATCCCCAAGTCACCTGCCTCCGCCACCCCGACCGAGGAGAGCGTCGAGTCGTTGCGCGCGCGGATCAGGGCGAACGCGCTCCCCAATTCCGCGCCCTCGCCGACCCCGGCTCCATGGTCGGAGCCCGCGCTTCGCCCGCCCGCCCTCCCGAACACGGTGGAAGCGCTGTCTGCACGGCGCGGCGATGTCATTGGCTGGTTCAGCGAGCCGCGTATTCCGGCCAACCCCCAGACGCGACTGCTCCGGTGGGATCCTGCCTCCGCGTTCACCCCGCCGCCGTCGAAGGGAGACGTTCGTATCTACGACCTGGAAGCAGGGATAGACCGAAATCTGGGGATCGGCTTCGGTCCGACCTTCAGTCCCGGTAAGCCGTTGTTGGTGTGGACGACCACGCTCGAGTGGCCAGGGGAAGTCCTGCTCTACGACCCGGCAGTCGACCAGACGAGACGACTTGGGCCGGGCCGCGCCGCCCGCTGGGTCGGGCCGGACCACGTTCGGGTCACTGAGCAGGGCAATGGGGAGGTCGTGTATCAGGTGCGGGCCAGTCAGCCCTTGCGCGAGCCTCCCCGGGAGTGGGGTGCGCCGGATGTCATCGAGCGCGCCGGCGTTCGACTGGAATCATGGAGACGAGACGGTTCAACCGCGCTCTATCCGTTCGACTACGAGACGGTGCGGACGACCCGACTCGCAGACGCCCGAGTGTTCGTGTTCGAAGCAATGAAGGTCATTCTCACTGGAACAGGTGAGATCGTATTGGCAACCATGCCGGTGCCTGATGCGAACGTTCCCGGACGCGCTGACGGTTATCGGGGCGAATTCACGTCCAACCTGTTCCTAGTCAACCCGGCCACCGGCGAGGCGACGTTCCTCGCGACCGCTCGCCTGGATTCCTCCCCGTTCCCCCTCGTCGCGGATGCACGATTCGTGATCTGGCGTGACCGCGCCTGCCACCCGAACGCCACTACCTGGCTCTACGACCGCCGAACCAGTTCGCTCAACGAGCTCACCCTTTCCGGTTGGCCGATCGAGTTCACTCCCTCCGGGTTGCTCGCGGCCGGGACGTTTGGTCCGACGCATCTGATCGACCTTGAGACACTGACCATCATCGCCTGGATCCCTGGCGAGCCACATTGGTCGGACGACTACCGCTACGCCGCTGTGGGCGGGCAGTATGGAGCTCACGGCGCGTGGTGCGAGTCCTACGTTGGGCCCTAGTTCGACACCCCTCGCCACCGTCCGTAAGATGGGACAAACCGGACGTCTCCCCCAGGCGCTCACCCCATGACTTCCTACATCTTCGTGACCGGCGGCG
>JBFWQJ010000178.1:0-6238 GCA_050249515.1 Dehalococcoidia bacterium
GCGCTGCACGGCCGCGACGCCGGCCGCGCGCGCAGCGATCGAGGCTGCCGGCGTGCCGAGGTGCAGCGGCGCGGTGCGGGCGGCGGGCGTGTGGTCCACGCGCACGCCTCGGACGCGGGCGGCGGCGGCCGCACCCGGCTGCAGCGGTGCGCGGCCGGTGTCCGCGAACATGCGGGAGATGTGCGCGCTGCTGCGTACCCGCGCGACCATCGCGGCGGTGCCCAGGTCGCGGCGCGCGTTCGCGCGAAGCCCGGTCGCACCGGCCGTGCCGCGCGACCCCGGCGTCGCCGATCCGGGCGCGACGAGGCGCTGGACGGCCCGCGCCGACGCGGGCCCCGCAGCGCGCGCGGCGGCGACGCCCGCCCGCCCGTCCCGCGCCGTCGGCGTGACAGGGACCGCCGGGGACGAGGCGGCGCGCACATGCGCCGTGTCGAGGCGGGTCGCTGCAGCGTCAGCCGCGGGCGGCGGGAGCACCGGCGCGGGCCGCGCCGCGCTGGCGGGCGACGGGGTCGTGCCGGAGCCCCGCGCGGCGGCGGGAAGGCGCTGCGCCGGAGCCGCCGAGTCCGCCGCGCGACCGGCGTCGGCCAGCGAGGCGCGCACGGCGAGACCGGACAGCGCGTCGAGGTTCACGGTCCGCGCGGCGGACGCGCTCTGGCGCGCACGCATCCCGTCTCGCAGGGCGCGGCCTAGCATGCCGGGCACGGGGAGCCCACGCCCGACCGAGGCGGGGGCCTCGGCCTCCGTCGCCCCGCTTGCCGCGTCGTCCGTCTCGGACACCCCCAGGTCCCCGGGCGCACCGGCGGGACTCACCGCGGCCGGCGTCGCGGCGGCGTCGCCCGCAACGGGGAGGTCGGCCCCCGGATCGATAAGGCGCTGCAACGGCGCAGCGGGGGCGCCCGCGGAGAAGGAGGCGTCGGGCGACTCGAACGCCTCCGCCATCGCGGCGTGCGTGGAGGGCGCCGCGGGGGGCCGAGCCTCCGCCGACGCCGGACGCGAGGCGTCGTTGCCGGACACCGGCGCATCCGGGCTGACGTCAGCCGGGGCCGGCGACGCGGTGGCCCCCGGCGCCTCCGAGGCGGTCCCACGCGAGGCGGAAGCCGACTGCCCGGGACGGGAGGGCGCGGCATCCTCGCGATCCGGCCGGGGCGTCCCGCGGTCCGCGGTGGTGTTGTCCCCGGACGCCGCCAGGCGCTGTACCGGGCCCGGCGCGGCATCGGATGACGACGAGGACTGCGCACTCGGCGTCGGCGTCCCGGAGTTGGCGGGCGCGGGCGCCCAGGAAGAGGGGGGCACGGGTGGCTGCGGGGACGGCGCCGGCGCCTGGGATCGCGGGCCGCCAACGCGGTTCGTGAGGATGCTGCGGATCGCCCCCCACGGCGACCTCGGACGGTCGCCGAGCGGAGCGTCGGGCGGGAGCACCGGCGGCGTGGGACGCGGCGCCGTCTCCTCCGGCGGTGCGGGGGGCAGGCCGTACTCCGCGACCCGCCGAGGCTGCGCGGGACGGATCGGCGGCGCGCTCTCGGGGAGCGATGCGGCGGTGGGCGCGGATGTCCCGGACTCGCGCGGCGCGGGCGGCTCAGGACGGGCCGGTGTCGACGGTCGAGGAGCGTCGGCGCGCGGCGGAGCGGGCACCGGCGCGTCGCCCGGGTCGACGAGGCGCTGGACGGGGGCGTCCGGCGCGCCCTCGGCACCCCGCACGATCGAGGGGCCCGAGGCCGCGAAGGGACGTGCCGCGGACGCGTTCGACGTCGGCGCAGCCGGCGGGCGGGCGGAGGCTCCCGGGCGCTCCTCGGCGTCGGGGGCCGGCGCTCCCGGCGCGGCATGGGGCGCGGTGAGACGCTGCGCGGGCGGCGTACTGCGCGCCGCAGACGAGGCCGGGCGGGCGGCGCTGCTCGACGCCGGAGCGGAGGACGCGGCCGAGGGGGACGCCGGTGGCGCGGCGGATGGCTGAGCGGCGGGCGGGGACGCGGCCCCGGCCGGCTCGTCCGGCCCTTCGCTGATCGAGGCGCGACGGATGACGCGGCGCGGCGCGTTGCCGCGCGGTGCCGGCGGGCGGGGTGCGGTGCGCGGACGGGCGGGCGGCACGTCCGCGACGGGCACGGGCGGTCGCGACGGTGGCGGCTGGGGCGTCGGGGTCGGGGTGCGCCGGGCGCCGAAGCGCTCAGCCCAGGAGGTGGGCACGGGCGAGGACAGCCCGCCGAGGACCCCGAAGCCCACGGTGCGCGTCTCCCCGTACCCGTGCGGGAGGCCCATGCTCCACGGTGAGGCGGAGATGCGGCGTCCCAGGTCGCCGGGGCCGGGGTGACGCCGCGGGACTCGCCGCCCGGTCAGCAGCGAGGCGAAGTGGTGCCGGCGCGCGACGATGCCGCCGGAGAGCTCCTGCGCGGTGTGCGGCAGCTCCGGCAGCCCGGCCCAGGCGTCCTGCTCAGTTGACGGTGAAACCATTGTGCGCGATCTCAAGCGTCTCAGTGGCCGCTTCGCGCGAGGACGCCGCGAGCGAGGGGCCGCTCCACTTCACCGGGAACGCGCCGGCGAACGACCACTCGCGGATGCGCTCGCGCGGGCCGTTGCCGTTGCGCGCGCCGAGCAGCGTCAGGTGGCCGGTGCGGCGCGTGATCCGGCTCTGCTGCCCGGTGAATCCGTCGCCGGAGGAGCGCTGGAACCACTCGAACAGCGCGTCGCTGGAGGTGACCCCGCGCTTCAGGACGAGGTTCGGCCACGTCATGCGGCCGGGGACGCGCAGGACGTACTGGTTCTGCCCGCCCTCCTCGATCTTCTCGTCTGCGATCGTCGCGGACAGGCCGGACACCTCCATGAAGTGCCCGATCTGGACGCCGTCCACGGAGAACACGAACTGCCCCGCCCAGGGGGAGTCCTCGCCCAGCCGCGTCTGTCCGCCGTAGAAAGAGGTCACCGGTAGCCCTCAGCTGCTCGTTGGTTCAGGCTCGCGATCTCTCGCACGACCCGCAGTCGGTCGTCGTGCTCCATGTCGAGCACGGTGTCGAGGTCCCAGTGGACGTGGTAGGCCACGTACACCACCTCCTGCCAGACCTCCTGCGGGTCGTACCGGATTAGCCCCCGTCCGCCTGGGGGCTTTCCGGCAAAGGGGCACCTGCCTCCGGCAATTCCGCGGGATCACCGAAGTTGATCGCGCCGTACACGTCCTGGAGATAGGCCAGGTCGGACGCGAACAGGCCCTCGATCACCTTCGGGGTGATCTGGGTCATGCCGCCGAGCCGCGTGATCACCCGCGAGAGGACGATGACCGTGAGGTACGCCTCGTTCTCGCGGACACGCGGGTCACGCAGCGGCTCGATCTCGTCGCGTGCCGTGGCGAGGCGCATGGCGCCCTCCCGGTGCACGCGACCCTGTTCGTCCACGTAGCCCTTGGGGAGAAGGAACGGGTACTCCGTCTGCAGGCTCATGCGCGCACGAGACCCTCATGCGCAATGGTGACCTCTTCCACGGCGACCTCGTTCGCGCCGGCGTCCAGGTCGGCGCCCTTCCAGACGCTCGGCCAGCCGTTGACGAAGTTCCAGCGCGCGACCTCGGTCTGCATCGAGTCGTAGAGCACGATGCTGCCGTTGCGGCGCGCGGAGTCGATGTCGCCCTCCAGCACCTGCACGCGCCAGTCCCAGAAGTCCCGGACGGCGTCAATGCGGCGGCGGAGGGTGATGTCCGCCCAGGACGGGGAGCCCGGCACCTTGCGGATGATCAACTGGCCGGCGCCGGTGACCTCCTTGTACTCGATCACCTCGGTGTTCGAGTCGATGCCGCTGACCTCCTTGAAGGAGGCGATGGTGATGCCGTCCACTTCGACGGCGAAGGCAAATGTAGTCAGCAGGTCCGGCACGGGTGGCGGTCCTTTCGGTGTGCGATGTCAGGATGAAGCGGGGCGGCGAGGGTTACTCGGCCGCCGCGGCGCCACCCTGCCACTGAGCGATGCGGAAGATCACGAACTCGGCCGGCTTGAGCGGCGCGATTCCGATCTCCACCACGAGCTTGCCTTCATCCACCGACGACGGCGGGTTGGTCTCCGCGTCGCACTTCACGTAGAACGCGTCACCGGGCGAGGTGCCCGCCAGCGCGCCGTCCCGGTACAGGCCGATCAGGAACGCGTTGATGGTGCGCTTCACGCGCTGCCAGAGCGCCTCGTCGTTGGACTCGAAGACGACCCAGTTGGTGCCCATGAGGATCGTCTTCTCGACGAAGTTGAACATGCGGCGGACCGGGACGTAGCGCCACGACGGGTCGGAGGAGAGGGTGCGGGCGCCCCACACGCGCGTGCCGCGCGCGCCGAACGGGCGGATGCAGTTCACGCCGATCGGGTTGAGCTGCTCCTGCTCGACCGTGGTGATCTTCATCTCGACGTCCAGGACGCCGCGGACCACCTCGTTCGCCGGGGCCTTCCAGACGCCGCGGGTCGCGTCGTTGCGCGCCCAGATGCCGGCCAGGTGGCCGCTCGGCGGGATGGTGAGCATCTTCGGCTCGTCGTTGTCCGGCTTCGCGAACGGGTTGCCGATCTTGATCCACGGGTAGTACAGCGCGGCGAACTTGCTGTCGTACATCGCCGTCTCGCTGCGCCACGACGCCGCCGCCGACGGGCCGAGGCTCGGCGGGGTGTCGAGGATCGCCAGGCGGTCGCCGGACTTCTCGGCGTGGGCGATCATCGCGGTCTGGATCGCCTGCCACGTCACCAGGTCCACGGCGCCGTCCGCGCCCTTCGTGGCGGTGATGATGTCCGGGCAGACGACCATGGTCACCTCGTCGGCGACGACCAGGCCGTTGATGCCGGTGCGCTCCGACTCGGAGCCGACGAAGTCGTCGCCACCGACGGCGATCGGCGCGTCGTTCTCGTCCACATGCGGGACGCGGGCGATGTAGGCGGCGCCGCCGCCGTTGTTGAACCAGCCGTAGACGGCGTGGGGCAGCATGATGCCGGGCGCGAAGCCGCCGTAGAGGGCCTCGAACTGGGTCCAGTTGTTGACGCGGCGGGGGCGCTGACCGCGCGGGTCAGCGGGGTCGTCCTTCGGGTACGTGGCGGTGAAGCCGACGAACGCGGCGACTGCCGTGCCCGCCGCCTCCAGCGGCTTCGAACCACCGTCGAGTTCCTCGACGTAGACGCCAGGGGCCAGGTAGGTAGGCATGGGCCTTCTTTCTCTCGAGCGGTCGTTCGCCCTGGAGCGGCCGGCACCACGGCACGCCGCGCGCATGCGGACGCATGCGCGCGACAACGGTCGGGGTACCGCAACGGTATGGACGCGTGCGCCGGACGGCAGCGATCAGATGGGGATGTTCCGATCGGACCCGCCCGCCACGGTGTCTCACACGTTCATATCAGAAGCACCCGCACGCGACAACGCCACATGACGGCGTGAGCCCGAAAATCCCTTGTGTTTACTGGCGTTCGTGACGTAACACCGCGCAAGTTATCCACGCGCTGTCCGCAGTGTGGATGAACGCCGTTTCCGACCCATCGCACGTTGACCGACGAGCATTCGCTCCGCATCCACGGATCGCAGGAGGCATCGCGTCCGCATCACGCGCCAACCCGCGCGCGGGACGACGTGTGCACACAGCGTCGCGGGCGAGGCGCGCGGCGTGCCGGCACCCCTGGATGCTCGTTGTCGGCGCACGCACAATCGCCTACCATCGCCTCGGTTACGTGTCTCCCCGGCGCGACCACGGCTGCGTCTGCTTCGATCGATGATCGTTGGGCACCGGAGGTCACCGTGAGCGGGAAGTCTCGGGTTCGCGCATCCAGCACCCGCCCCCCGGCCGCCCGGTCCACGCAGTCATCCGCACCGACCACTGACGCCTCGCCCGACCTCCCGTTGCAGCGCCTTGCCGCTTCCTCCGGACCGGGATCGCGACAGGCGCTGCTCTCGCTGCAGGGCGCGGCGGGGAACCGCGCCGTCCAGCGCCTGGTGAACGAGACGAACGCGCTGGAGGAGGCCGCCCCGGCCGCCTCGCCCGACCTCTTCAACGTGCCGGACGCCCACCTCCCCGCCCCCGGCGGCGGTCAGCCGATCCCGGACCAGGTCCGCCGCGGCATGGAGGGCGCGCTGGGCCAGGACTTCTCCGGCGTCCGCGTGCACACGGACTCCTCGCCGGACAGCGTGGGCGCGCTCGCCTACACGCAGGGCAACGACGTCCACTTCCGCCCCGGCATGTACCAGCCCGACTCGCAGAGCGGACGCGAGGCGCTCGGCCACGAACTGGCGCACGTGGTGCAGCA
>JBFWQJ010000179.1:0-6200 GCA_050249515.1 Dehalococcoidia bacterium
CTCTCCGACTTCGTCACGTTCCGGGACGGCGGCGGCAGCGTGCTGGGCGACCTGTACGTCGGCATCGACCACGACACGATCGCGGAGAGCGTCACGGAGACCCGGGGCGCCGTGCTGCGCACCATGGTCGCCGCGATCCTGATGGCGACCGCCTCCGCCTGGCTGTTCGGCTGGCTGGCGATGCGGCCGCTCCAGCCGCTGCTGATCGCCGCGCGCCGCCTGCAGCAGAACGACCTGGAAAGCCCCGTCCCCGCCACCGGCCCGACCGAGCTCCGCCAGCTGGGCGAGGCGATGGAGGATATGCGCCTCGCCATCCGCCAGAGCCGTGACGCCCTCCAGAGCGCCAACCGCGACCTCGCCTCTCGCGTCTCCAGCTCGGACGCGAGCCTGTCCGAGGTGACGCAGGACCTGGACGTGATGCAGGCCGTCGTCTCCCAGCTCGCGGGTGAGGCGGCCGGCGGGCTGCCTTCGGTCGCCGAGGAATTGCTGCGGCTGGAGTGGGTCGACGGCGCGTTCATCGCGCTCGCCACGGAGTCCGGCGCCCTCTCCACCGCCTCCGCCGCCGGGCTGCCCGCCGGCGCCTCGACCGCGGTCCTCGAGGCGATCGAGCCGCAACTGGTGGAGACGCCGGAGCGCGACTTCGACATCGACGACACCACAAGCTACGCCGCGTCGGTCCGGCTGCCCTCCTGGCTCGTCGGCGGTCTCGCGGTCGCACCGATGCTGACGCCGGAGGGCGCCGCCGGCATCGTCTGCGTCACCTCGGTCGGCCGCATGGCGCTCACCCCGCAGCGCCGCGAGCTCCTGCGCGCGATCGCGCACGAGGTGACGGCCACCCTCGAGCGCTCCGAGCTGGCGGACGAGGTCGAGGAGAACCGCCGCGTCGCGGAGGCGGTGCTGCGGGAGATGGCGGACGGCGTGATCGTGGTCGACCACGAGAACATCGGTCAGATCTGCAATCCCGCGGCAGCCCGGCTGCTGGGCCTGACGCGCGGCGAGATCATCGGCCAGCCGGCGGAGGACTGGCTCCCCGTCACCGACTCCGCGATGGACGGCCTGCGCGCGCGCACGTTGGACGGGTCGAGGAGCACGGCGACGCCGCTGCTGGTGGAGACGAACGGGACGCAGCTCGCGATCACCTCCGGCCCGTTCCCGGACCCGGACCCCGCGCGCGCGGGCGTCATCCTCTTGATCCGCGACCTGTCGGCGGAGGCGGAGGCGGAGCGCGTGAAGCGCGACTTCGTGTCCATGGTCGGCCACGAGCTACGCACGCCGCTGGCGCTGATCCGCACGACGATCGACCTGCTGCACGGCCACGACGCGGGCACCCTCAACGCCACGCAGGAGCGCATCGTGGAGGTGCTCCGCCAGAACTCGGACCGGCTGATGTCGCTGATCAGCGACCTGCTGGACATGTCCGCGCTGGACTCCGGCCGCATGCAGATCACCCCGGCCGCGACCGACCTGGTGGAGATCGTCCAGCGCGCCGTCCGCACCGCGGGCGCCGCCGCCGAGGAGCGAAACCACCGCGTGCGCGTGACCGCGCCGGACAGCGCCCTGGTCTGGGCGGACGCGCCGCGCATCGAACAGGTGCTGTCCAACCTGCTCTCCAACGCCGTGAAGTACACCCCGCCGGGCGGCGACATCGAGGTGCGCGTGGCGGGGGACGACGCCTACGCGTCCGTCTCCGTCATCGACAGCGGCATCGGCATCCCGCCGGAGGAGCAGGGCGCGCTGTTCGAGAAGTTCTACCGCACCAGCTCCGGGCGCCGCACCACCGGCGGCACGGGCCTGGGGCTGGCGATCGCCCGCTCCATCGTGGACCTGCACGGCGGGACGATCCGCTGCGACTCGGACGGCAAGCACGGCACCACGTTCACCTTCACCCTACCGCGCCGACCGGTATGATCCGGTCACCGGGCGCTCCCGCGACCGCCCGGCCGTCCGCCACGCCCTCGACCAGCCTCGGAGACCCCACATGGCCGAAAAGATCGTGCTCGCGTACTCCGGGGGCCTGGACACGTCCGTCGCCGCCCACTGGCTCCGCGTGGAGCGCGGCTACGAGGTCCACTGCCTGACCGTCGACCTCGGCAACCTCGGCGACGTCGAGGGCGCGCGACGCCGCGGGCAGGAGGCCGGCGCGGTCGAGGTGGACGTGGTCGACGCCAAGAACGACTTCCTCAAGTACTTCGTCTTCCCGGCGCTGGGCGCGAACGTGGTGTACGAGGGCCGCTACCCGCTGGCGACCGCCCTCGGCCGGCCGCTGATCGCGAAGCTGCTGGTGGACAAGGCCCGCGCGATCGGCGCGACCGCTGTGGCGCACGGCTGCACCGGCAAGGGCAACGATCAGGTGCGCCTGGACGTGGGCGTGAACACGCTCGCGCCCGACCTGAAGATCGTCGGCACCACGCGCGAGCACTCGATCTCGCGCGACGAGGCGCTGGCGTATGCGGCGAAGCACAACATCTCCGTCCGACAGACCGTCGCCTCCCCCTACTCCACGGACGAGAACCTCTGGGGCCGCTCCGTCGAGGCCGGCGTCCTCGAGGACCCGTGGAACGCGCCGCCGGAGGACGTCTACGAGTGGACGAAGTCGCTCGACAAGACGCCCGCGCAGCCGGCGGTGGTCGAGATCCGCTTCGAGAAGGGCGTGCCGGTCGCGCTGGACGGCGTGGAGATGGGCCCGGTGGAGCTGGTGACCCGTCTCTCCGACCTCGGCGGTGAGCACGGCATCGGCCGCATCGACATGGTCGAGAACCGCCTGGTCGGCATCAAGTCGCGCGAGATCTACGAGTCGCCGGCGGCGGTCATCCTCCTCGAGGCGCACCGTGTGCTGGAGGAGCTCACGCTGTCGAAGCAGCAGGTGCGCTTCAAGAACCTGGTCGCGCAGGAGTACGCGGACCTCATCTACAACGGCCAGTGGTTCACGGCGCACCACCGCGACCTGTCGCAGTACGTGGCCTCCACGCAGCGGCACGTCACCGGCGACGTCAAGATGCGCCTCTGGCACGGCACCGTCATGACGATGGGCCGCCGCGCCGACCGCAGCCTCTACTCCGAGGCGCTCGCGACCTACAACAAGGCCGGCGACCTCTTCGACCAGTCGCACGCGCAGGGCTTCATCAAGCTCCACGGCCTGCAGGCCAGCGTCCAGGCGCAGCGCCAAATGCTGACGGAGCCCGGCGACCTCCTGCGCCTCGCCGCGCCGGGAGAGTAGCGCCATGACGAACCCCGAGGGCGGCACGGGTGGCTCGAGCAAACTCTGGGGCGGGCGCTTCAGCGGCGAGATGTCGGAGATCGTCGAGCGCTTCAACGCCTCGATCGACTTCGACAAGCGCCTCTACCGCGAGGACATCGCCGGGTCGATCGCGCACGCGCACATGCTCGCCGCGCAGGGCATCATCCCCACCGAGGACGCCGAGGCGATCGAGCGCGGCCTGACCGAGATCCGCGCGGAGATCGACGCCGGGACGTTCGCGTTCCGCCTCGACCGTGAGGACATCCACCTCAACATCGAGGCGGCACTGACGGAGCGCATCGGCGACGCGGGGCGACGCCTGCACACGGGCCGATCGCGCAACGACCAGATCGCCACGGACACGCGGCTGTTCACACGCGCCGCCTGCGACGAGACGGTCGAGGCGCTCCGCGACCTGCGCGGAGCGCTCCTCGACCTCGCGGAGCGCGAGGCGAGCACGGTCATCCCGGGCTACACGCACCTGCAGCGCGCGCAGCCGATCCTGCTGGCGCACCACCTGCAGGCGTACGAGGCGATGTTCACGCGCGACACGGAGCGCTTCGCGCAGGCGCGCGCCCGCGTGAACGTGCTGCCGCTCGGCTCCGGTGCGCTCGCCGGCGTGACGTACCCCCTCAACCGCCCGATGGTCGCCGAGGAGCTCGGCTTCGACGCGATCAGCGAGAACTCGCTGGATGCGGTGTCGGACCGCGACTTCGTGGTCGACTTCCACGCGGCCGCCGCGCTGACGATGGTGCACCTCTCCCGGCTGGCCGAGGAGATCATCCTGTGGTCCACCGCGGAGTTCGGCTTCGCGCGCCTGGACGATGCGTTCTCGACCGGGTCGAGCATCATGCCGCAGAAGAAGAACCCGGACGTCGCCGAGCTCGCCCGAGGCAAGAGCGCCCGCGTCATCGGCAACCTCGTGCAGGCGCTCACGCTGCTCAAGGGGCAGCCGCTCGCCTACAACAAGGACAACCAGGAGGACAAGGAGTCGCTGTTCGACAGCATCGACACCGTCCTCATCACCCTCCGCGTCGTCGCCGCCATGCTGCCGACGATGACGTTCGACGGCGCGCGCGGCGCCGAGGCGGCCGTCGCCAACTTCGCGCTCGCCACGGACGTCGCGGACTACCTCGCGAAGAAGGGCGTGCCATTCCGTGACGCGCACGAGGCGGTCGGCTCGCTGGTCGCGCGCTGCGAGCGCGAGGGCCGCACCTTCGCCGACCTGACGCTCGCGGAGTACCAGGCCGCGCACCCCGCATTCGAGGCGGACGTGCTCTCGATCGACCTCGCCGCCTCGCTTGCCGCACGGGACGTGCCGGGCGGGACCGCGCCGCAGGCGGTCGCCGCCGCCCGCGACGCGCAGCGCACGCGCCTCGCCGCCGAGCGCGCGTGATGGGCGACCCGCTGGCGCAGATCGCGCCCTCGATCCTCACGGCAGACTTCGGGAACCTCGCGCAGCAGGTGCACGACGCCGACGCCGGGGGCGCGGACCTGTGGCACCTGGACGTCATGGACGGCCACTTCGTCCCACCGCTGTCGTTCGGCAAGGAGGTGATCGCCGCCGTGCGCGCCGCCACGCCGAGGTTCATCGAGGCGCACCTGATGGTGGCGAAGCCCGGCGAGCAGTTCGCGGACATGGCAGCCGCCGGCGCGCAGCGCCTCGTCTTCCACTACGAGGCTGCGGGCAGCCTCGACGCCGCCCGCGCGCTCGCGCAGCAGGCGCGTGACCTCGGCTGCGAGGCCGGCATCGCGATCAACCCGGAGACGCCGGTGGAGGCGCTCTACCCGCTGCTCGACACGCTCGACGAAGTCCTCGTGATGTTGATCCGCCCGGGTTGGGGCGGGCAGCAGGCGAACCTCGACCTCCTCGACAAGGTACGCGCGCTCCGCGCCCACCTCGCCGCCGAGGGCCGCGCCGCCACCTCCCGGCCGATCGCGATCAACATCGACGGTGGCGTGAAGGCGCACAACGCGCGCCAGTGCGCCGAGGCCGGCGCCAGCATCCTCGTCGCCGGCTCCGCCGTCTTCAACGCGCAGCAGACCCCTCAGCAGGCCCTCGCCGAACTCCTCGAGGCGCTTCGGGCGTAGGGCTATCGGGACGGCGGGAGCACCACGCGCCCCCGCGTCGCGGCCGCCTCTACCCAGAGCGGAAGGTCGCCCCCGGGGAGACCCCCGCTGTGCTCCACCCCGACGATCCTGCCGTATCGCACCAGCACGGCAACGCCATCTTCGCCGGACGGGGCGAGCAGCCCGGGTGAGGAGTGCTGGGCGACGAACACGGTGAAGTCGACGGCACTGAACGTGTGAACGTCCGCGCTCCCGGACGGCCCGAACCCCTCAGGCACCCTGTGCTCTCCTCGCCAGATCCCCTCGGCCACGGCCACGATCCAGGAGCGATCGCCCGCGATGTCGCGCGCGAGCTCCAGTGAGGAGATCCCCCCGCCGAGGCGCCCGGGAGCGACGGCATCGAGACGAACCCAGGAGCCACCCCTGCCCGACCCCGACAGCCAGATCGCGGGAATCGCGGTCCCGGCGGCCGTCCCCGTGGGACAGACCGGACCGCTCCAGTCCCACGCGGTCACGCACGGCACGTCGACGGAGCCCACGAGGGACGCGATCCGCGGGACGTCGCCGTGCTCGATCGCCTTCAGGACCTCATCGAGCGCCGCGTCGCCGCTGCGTGGCGGGCTCACCCAAGTGACCGCGCGCAGATTGACGCAGCCCGTGAGGAGCATCGCCCCAAGCAGCGCGAGCAGCGTCAGCCGGCGCACACGTCCTCCGAGCCCACCTGTCGCGCGGAGCGTAACAGAGCGACGTCCTCGCCCCGCCCGCGGCGGGGCGATGCTCCGTGTGTGCCGCGCCTCCGCGCACGAAGCCGCGCGTCCCGGGGGAGCGCGAGGGCGTAGCCCTCGCTTCTCATCCCCCTCCCCGCGCCGGGGAGGGGGCAGGGGGTGGGGCC